>VBLM01000178.1 GCA_005879095.1 Deltaproteobacteria bacterium | reverse complement strand
CCCCTTTTTCGCGAAGATAGCGCTCGACCGGGGTCGAGCCGTCGCCCGCCTTGCGGTCGAAGAGGAACCAGTTGAAGAACGCCTGCATCCGCTGCTCATAGCAGCGGTCCTCTTCGTGGACCTCGCCGCCCGTCTTGACGAAGTACTCCTCCTTGCCCTGCACCAGTTCCTCGGTGCGGGCGGCCATGTACTGCAGCAGGAGGTCGATCTGGGCCTGGATCATTCGCTTACGAACCCTCGATCATGCGCACGAAACGGCGGAAGAGATACCGCGAATCGTGCGGTCCCGGGCTGTCTTCCGGGTGGTACTGGACCGCGAACATGCGCAGGTCGGGCGCGGCGATGCCTTCCACCGTGCCGTCGTAGAGGTTGACGTGCGTCACCTGTACCTTGCCTTCGAGCGATTTCGCGTCCACCGCGAAGCCGTGGTTCTGCGAGGTGAGGTCGATCTTGTCGCCGATTACGTCGCGGACCGGATGATTCGCGCCGCGGTGCCCGAACTTGAGCTTGTAGGTGCGGCCGCCCATGGCGAGGGCGAGGATCTGGTTGCCGAGGCAGATGACCGCGGCGGGATCGCCCGGGCCGTTGCTCAACACCACCCCGTCCGGTTTGCGCGCGAGGATCTCCGACGCCGGCGTATTCGACGGCACTACGGTGACGCCGCAGCCGATGTCGACGAGCTGTCTGAGGATTCCTCTTTTGACCCCGTAATCGACCACGACCACTTCGTGCTTGCGCGGCTGCGGCTCGCGGCCCTCGATGCCCTGCTCCCACCGGTACCGTTTTCCGGTCGAGACCTTGCTGGCGAGGTCCTGGCCTTCCATGCCCGGCGCCTTGCGCGCTCTTTCGACCAGCGCGGCGGCCGACGCGCCGGTCGAGTCGATCACGCCCATCTGCGCGCCGCTCGTCCGAAGGATGCGGACGAGCTTGCGGGTATCAATACCCTCGATGCCGACGACGTTGTTTTTGCTCAAGAAATCCGGCAAGGACAGCTGTGAGCGCCAGTTCGACGGCTCCTTGCAGGCGCGGCGCGCGATGAAGTGACGAGCTGACCCGCGTAGGACGGGTCGGTGAGGATTTCCTGATATCCGGTGTGGGCGGTGTTGAAGACGACCTCGCCGACGGTCTCGCCGGAAGCGCCGACAGACGTCCCCTCGAAGACCTCGCCGTTCGCCAGAGCCAGCGTCGCTTTCATTCCTGATGCACCAGCTTTCCGGCCATGAACGTCCTCAGCACCTTTCCGCGCAGGGTCCAACGCGCGAAGGGGCTATTGCGCGATCGCGAGTGAAAACGCTGCGGATCGACCTTCCATTCGCGCTCCGCGTCAAGCACGATCACGTCGGCGGTGGCGCCGGGCGCGAGTGTGCCGGCGTTCAGTCCGAACGCGCGCGCGGGGCCGGCGGTGAGGCGCTCGACCGCCCGGTTGAGCGGCAGCTCGCCGTTGCGCACCAGCGCGAGCGTCAGCGCGAGCGAGGTTTCGAGCCCGGTGACGCCGTTCGCCGCGTGGACGAACTCGACGTTCTTCTCGAGCGGACCGTGCGGCGCGTGGTCGGTCGCGATGGCGTCGATGATGCCGTCGTTCAAGGCGCCGACGATGGCCTGGCGATCGGATTCGGCGCGCAGCGGCGGATTCATCTTGGCATGCGTGTCGTAGGGCTCGCCTTTTTCCGGACCGACCGAGGCCGGCGCGCCCGCGACCGCTTCGTCGGTCAGAGTGAAGTGGTGCGGCGTCGCCTCGGCGGTCACGCGGACGCCGCGGCCTTTCGCTTCACGGATCGCGCGGACGCTGCCGGCGGCGCTGACGTGCGCCACGTGCAGCCGCGCGCCGGTCAGCTCGGCGAGGAGGATGTCGCGCTGGACCATCGCGACTTCCGCGGCCGCGGGCGCGCCGGGCAGGCCGAGCCGAGTCGCGACCGGGCCCTCGTTCATGCAGCCGCCGGCGGCGAGGCTCAAGTCTTCGGCGTGGACCATCACCGGCAGATCGAGGTCGCGCGCGTACTCGAGGGCGCGGCGCATCACGCCCGCGGACATCACGGGGCGGCCGTCGTCTGTGACGCAGACGCAGCCGGCGTCTTTCAACTCGGCCATGTCGGCCAGCTGTTCGCCGAGCGAGCCGCGGGTGATCGCGCCCGCCGGCAGGACGTGCGCGAATCCGGCCTCACGTCCGCGCGCGGCGACGAATCGCGCGACCGCGGCGGAATCGCAGACCGGTTTCGTATTCGGCATCGCGACGATGGTGGTCACGCCTCCCGCGGCCGCCGCTCTGGACCCGGTGGCGATCGTTTCCTTTCCTTCCTCGCCCGGCTCGCGCAGATGCACGTGCAGGTCGACGAGGCCAGGCAGGATCCATTTGCCGCGGCAGTCGATGACTTGATGGACGAGTTTTTCCGCCGGCGTCGCCGCCTGTTCACGCACCGCGGCAATTCTTTCACCGTCGATCAAAACCGTCCGCGTCCCGTCGATCTTCTGCGCCGGATCGATCACTCTGCCGGAGTCGAGGATGATCATCGGGGAGCCTCAAAAGCACACCACAGAGGCACAGAGGACACAGAGATTTTTTTTGTAAAAACAAACCTCTGTGCTCTCTGTGCCTCTGTGGTGAGATTTTGCTTTTTCATGCCGATACCTCGGCGCGTAGACAGAGGGCGAGGACGGCCATGCGGACGGCGACGCCGGAGTCGACCTGGTCCATCACGAGCGAGCGCGGGCTCTCGAGGACTTCGTTGGTCAACTCGACGCCGCGGTTGACCGGGCCTGGATGCAAAACGAGCGCATCCTTCGGCAACATCTCCAGCGTGCGGGCGTTGAGGCCCCAGGTGCGCGCGTAATCGCGGGCGCCCGGAAGGCGCGCGTCGGCGATGCGCTCGTTCTGGATCCGCAACGCCATCACCGCGTCGGCGTCGGTCAACGCCTCGCGCAGGCTCGTCGCCACGGTGCAGCCGAGTTTCTCGATTCCGTCGGGGATCACGGTCGAGGGCCCGCCGACGCGCACTTTCGCGCCCAGCCGCGAGAGGCAGTGGATGTTGGAGCGCGCGACGCGGCTGTGCGTGATGTCGCCGACGATGGCCACGGTCTTGCCCTCGAGCGTGCCCCACCGCTCGGGTGCTCGTGCGCGCCGTCGCCGGCGTTGATCACGCTCGAGCGGACACAGCGCGCGACGAGCCGCGGCGCGCCTGCCGCCGGATGCCGCACGACCAGCGCGTCGGCGCCGATGGCGTCGAGGTTGCGCACCGTGTCCTCCAGCGACTCACCTTTGGCGACACTGGAAGCTTCCTTCTGAAAGCTGAGCACGTCGGCGCCGAGCGCTTTCGCGGCGACCTCGAACGAGCTGCGCGTCCGCGTGCTGTTCTCGAAGAAGAGCGTGATCACCGTTCGACCGCGCAAAAGACCGCGCCGATCGGGCCCGGCCTCGCCCGTGCGCGCTTTCGCCCGCTCTCGCTTGAAGCGGGCGGCGAGATTGAGCAACGATTCGATCTGGGCCCGCGTCAGCGTCTCCAGCTCGAGCAAATGGCGGGGAAAGTCCACACTAACTCCACAACTCGTGTGAATTGACGCGTGTTCCTTCGCGAGCGCCTGGTCGATCCGGCGCCTGCGGCGCCTCCACCAGGGTGGAGCTCGCTCCCCCCTGGACCCCCCAACCGCCATCTTCAGCACAAGTGAGCACTGGGTCTAGACCCCATGGAGCAGGCGGCGCGCGAAATGTGGCGACAGCCCTGCCTCGAGGATTTTCCGCGCCGTCTTTTCCGCGTTGTACTGCACGCGGTGGAACTCGACCGTGCTGGCCTTGTCGTCCCACACGCCGAAGCACGCGCGCGGATCGTAATCGCGCGGCTGGCCGCAGCTTCCGATCGAGCACAGGTAGGTGCGCCCCGGCTCGATGCGCACCTTCTCGCTCCACACGTCCTTGACCGTCTCGCCGAGCAGGAACGCGCGCTGTAGATGCGAATGGCCGATGAAGGTGAGGTGTGCGAGCTTGTCGGCGCGCACGACGAGGTCCTCGGCCTGCTCGAGCGCGAAGACGTACTCGAAGGCCGCCGGATCGCGCGGGCTGGCGTGGCCGAAGATGATTTCGCCCTCGGCCTGCTGGTACGGCAGCCCCTTGAGCCACTCCATGTTCTCGGGCGAGAGGTGCAGCGCGGTCCAGTCGAGCACCTCGCGCG
>VBLM01000781.1 GCA_005879095.1 Deltaproteobacteria bacterium | reverse complement strand
AGCCGCCGGCGCCGATGGTGTACGTATTCTGGTTCACGTTCACCGTGCAGTCGTTGCGGATGCACCCGCGCAGGTTGTCGAGCTCGCAGGTGCCGCCGTCGATGGCATCGGTGTCACGCACCTTGATCTGGTCGCGGTCGCCGCCGCCGAGGTAGAGGCGCACGCCGCCCTTTGAGTCCTCGAAGACGCGCGCGCCGGCCATGGTGAAGAACGGGGTCCGTTGGGAAATGGCGCCGCCCCGGAACTGCTGGAAGGCGAGGCCGCCCAACCAGTTGTTCACCAGCGGCGGCGTGCCGGAGATGATGCCGTGGTTCTTCATGTCGATCACCTGCACGTTGCCGAGCGTGTCGCCGAAGGCTACCAGGTCGAAGAAGTTGTCGAAGTCCGTGTCGATCAGCGAGACCGGCGCCGCCACCGGCCCGAGGTTGCGGCGCGGCTCGCAGCTCGCGCCCGGGCAGGGCGCGGAGCTGTTGCTGACGTCGTATCGGCTGTACTTGAAGAGCAGCGTGCCGTCGTAGGCGTCGACGATGTAGACCGCGCGCCCGCGCACCAGGTTCGGGTCGTAGCCGCCGGAGATGGCCACGATCCAACGCTCCTCGAGCTGGGTGTCGCCGCCGAGGTTGATCCGGCCCGGAGTGACGGTGTCCTTGAGCAGGATGGGCCCGATCGAGGGCGGGTTGGGCGTGGTGTCGTTCCAGCTCTCACCCTGGCTGAGATCGATCTCGCTGCCCGGCTGCGGGAAGGTCCAGAGGAACTTCGGCTGCGCCGAGGTATCGGTCACGTCGAGGGCGTGGTAGTGCCGTCCGCCTTCGCGCTCGCCGATGATGGCGATGGTGTGGAACTCGTCGAACTGCTTCTGCGCGTCCTTGGTGGTCGTGCCCGAGCCGTCTTTCCAGATGTCGCGCACCCAGGGCGTACCGTCGACCAGGATGTTGTGCGACTCGGAGAGCGCGTAGCGCTGCAGCTTCGGCAGCATGTCGGGCGGGATGAAGGCCCACACTTCCTCACCCGTGCCGTCGTCGTATCCGGCGTCGCCCTGGAAGGTGCCGGCCTGGAAGGCGTGCAGCATGCCGTCGTTGGCGCCGACCAGCAAAAGTTCCTGGCGGGTGCCGGCGTCGCCGCCGAAGTAGGAGGCATAGGCGGCCTTGCTGTTCGGGGTGCAGCCGCTGGGGCAGGGCTGGTCCTCGGCGTAGAGCGTGCGCACGCACTGGTTGACGATGCCGGTCTCGCAGAGGAACGTCGGCACCGGCGGCGTCACCAGGATCGGAGAGGAGTGGAAGATGTCGCCGAGGATCAGCGGCCGCACCGCGCCGCCGTCGGTGTTCTGGCGCATCACGTCCTGGCCGTCGATGAACTTCATCAGATCGCGACCGCAGTCTTCCTTGGTGGCGTAGGGGTCGCGGGTCACCGAGGAGAGGCCGACGCAGAAGTCGGAGTTCACGCCGCCCAGCCGCATGTAGTTGGTCATCACCGCCACGCCGTTGGTGCTGAAGTCGTTGAAGGTGAGGAGGCTGGCGGGCGTGGTCGGCGGCGTCGGATAGCCGGCATCCATATTGACGGTGAGGATCACGCGCGACGGTCCGCTGCCGCCGTCGAGGGTGGACGAGCTCTGCTCGCGGCGGGTGAGCACGTCGGCCGCCTCCCAGATTGGGATCGCCGGCGTCTTGGGGATCATCACCGGCCAGCCGGCGTCGCCGAACGGCTGACTGGTGTCGAGCAGGATGAACGTGCCGCCGTCGTCTTCGCCGACGAACCCGCCGTCGGCGTCCTGCAGGTAGAGGTCGCTGCAGCTGGCGTTGCCGTTGGGGTTGAGCGCGTCCTTCTTCGGTCCGCCGTCCGGTCCGCCGGTCAGCTCATCGGGTCCGCAGCCGGAGGCGAACTCGTTGAAGAGGCGGAAGCGGTAGAGGCGGCCTTCCCACTGCGCGCCGCCGAGCGGGCGGAAGCGCGGGATGAAGGCGAAGGTGGTGCCGCGGGTCTGCACGGTGGTGATGGCGGCCACCGAGAAGGAGGTCGCGTTGGAGATGATGTCGAGGAACACCTTGTTGATGTTGCGTTCCAGGCTGGCGAAGTCGGTGGCCCTCACGTAGAGGCCCCTGCCGGCGCTGGCCGCTGAGCGGAGGATGTTCTGCTCGCCGAAGAAGTTGTCGCCGATGCCGATGGTGTACAGGCGCAGGTTGGTACCGGCCTGGGTGGAGAGCATGTTGTTCTGGACCATCCAGGCGGCCACGTCGTCGAGGTAGTCGTTGGGGCAGGTGCCGCCGCCCACGGTGTAGCCGGGGGCGGTGGTGGCGGTGACCGCCGAACCGGCGCCGCCGTCGGGCCGGATGAAGTCGTCGCCATCTTTCTCGATGCCCAGGCCCGGGCCGTCGCCGCTGCAGGCGGTGTGCGAGTTGTGCACGCCTCCGTCAAAGGGGTCGATGCAGTAGGCCGGCAGGCTGCCGCCGTCGGCCGAGTCGCAGTTGGTCCAGCCGTCGATGCCGCGGCCGTCGGAGAAGAGCACCGAGAAGCCGGCGTTGCAGCCGGGGCAGAATCCTTCCTTGGCGCTCTTCTCACCCGAGGCGCCGAACTCGCTGGCAGGATGGGTGTCGGCCGAAGAGATGCTCCAGCTCGAACCCGGGGTGCTCGAGTTGGAATCCGCGCTGACCGCCCAGGCCACGTTGTAGAGCATTTCGGCGATGGGGTTGGAGGTGGACTTGTACTGCACCTGGTCCACGCTGCCGATGCGCTGGTTGGGACGCCCGCTTCCGCTGCACGACTGGGGCAGCATCTTCTGCAGGCGGAAGTAGCCCTGATCGCTGCAGGGGCCCATGTCGCTCTGGCCACTGTTGTAATTGGTGTTGGTCGAGGTGCAGTTGGTGACGATGCCCTCACGCAGCGGGTTCAAGAGCGGGCCGTTGACGAGGCGCTTGTAGGCGAGCCGGAGCAGCGCCCACTTCGGCGGAAAGAAGTCGAGCCAGTTGCCGCGGGCGAGGAACGCGCTCGCCGAAGTGTCGGTGTTCGACTTCTTGTAGTTGATCCAGTACCCCTTGGGAGTGAAGCCGGCGAGGGTGGTGATGCCGAGGCAGAGCTTGCAGTCCGCCAGCGCAACCAGGTCGAGGCCCGCCGCGTTGGCGCACGCCGTCGTCGGGTCGGCCGCGCCGGTGGGCGGGCTGTTGCTGTTCGGACAGTTCACCTTGCCGTTGTTGCTGGTGGTGGCGGACCACTGCTTGTAGCCCCAGGCCCAGCCGTTGGTGCCGTTGTAGTCGGCCGGGATGAAGCAGTCGTTGAGGCCGCCGCCGCCCGCGTACGTGAGCTCGGGCTCGGGGTAGCTCTTGGTCTGGCTGTACGGGCCGGAGAAGGCGGGATTGGCTGCCGGCGCGTCGACGGTCGTCGGCATGAAGTACTCGAGCGTGTTGAGGAACGAGTTGGAGCAACCGTAGCCGCTGCCCTTGGAGACGGCGGCGTCGAACGGCGTGGTGACGCCGGTGCGCAGCTCGTAGAGGGAGACGGGCAGCTCGCGCATCGAGAGCGTGCCCGGATAGAGCATGGTCACGTTGGCGGTGCCGGAGACGGTGAAGCTGAAGAAGGTGTTGTCGCCGCGGCTGGGAGGGTTGGTAAAGAAGTCCATCCGCTCGAGGTCGCGGTTCCAGCAGGTGGCGTTCTGCGCCGCCGCGGGTAGCGCGACCACCAGGGAGACAACGAGCAGTTTGAGAAGTCTGTTCATTGTGCTCCTCGCTAGAATCCGAAGTTCACCAGGAACTCGACTTCCTGCTGGTGGGTGCTGCCGGCGCTGTCGCTGCAGATCACGGTGAAGCGGTAGCCCTTGCCGCCCAGGCCGCCCGAACGCTTGGTGATCCGGTTGGCGGCGTCGCTGCCGACGATGCCGCCGGGGGTGCCGCCCGCTTCGCCGACCGAGGCGACGTTGAAGTTGTCGTAGTGGCCCGAGGCGTACGTCTGGTCGCCGACCACCCGCGAGAGCTGCAGGCCGGCCAGGTTGACGCCGTAGGCGCGGAACTGGCTGAGCAGCATCTGGCGCGAGCCCTCGGCGCAGCTCATGGCCCGGTCCCAGTGGCGCTTGGAGGCGACCGCGTCGACCTCGCGGCTGGTCCGCTTGACCAGCGCCAGCCCGACCACCGCCAGCACCACCATCAGGATCATGGAGATGATCAGCGCGGACCCGCGATCATGTCTGTGTGCGTAGGACATCGAGGCCTCTAGAAGATGAATGGGTCTTTCGAGTTCAGGTTCGGCGTCGCGACCGCCACCGACGAGAAATACCGGCGCAACTGCCCGAGCGTGACGGTGGTGAAGTCGTTGCGGTTTTCGATCGAGGTCTGTCCCGCCGGCACGGCCGGGTCGCCGGGGAAGGCCGCACCGGCGGCGAGGTCCTTGAGCAGCGAGCGCACCGTCAGGCGCACCCGCACGCCGCGGATGTTGGCCGGGTGCATGGTGAAACGCGCCGCGTCGGTGTCGGCGGTGTTCTGCAGCGGAGCGGTGGCGAACGGGTCCGGCTCTTCGACCACGCCCGGCGAATCGCCGATGATCCAGTTGGTGTTGTTGTCCGGCGCGGCCGGCGTCGCTCCCGAGGGCGGCTTGAGCAGGTACGCGACCTGGAAGCCCTCCACGCCGCGGGCGATGGGGATCAGGTCGGAATTGTCGCCGCCGTTCTCCGGCGTGGTGCCGTTGCCGTTGTAGTCGAGGCCGCGATCGAGCATCAGCCACGGCTCGGCCGGCGGAACCGGCGCGCCCACGGGCTGCTGCGGCACGATCGACATCACGAAATAGCGGTAGCGGTTGACGAGGAAGAGGCTCACGCCATTGCCGTCGAAGCAGGCGTCGTGCAGCGTGGTCCCGCTCGCGCCCTGGATGTTGTCGGTGTAATGGTTGTTGGTCACCGGGTTGGCGAGCGTGAGCGTGACCGACCCCGGCGGGTTGCCGGAGACGGCGGTGACGGTCCCCATCTGCGGGTTGGCGCCCTTGGCGCAGGTGATCTCGACCACCTGCCCGATGGGGAATCGGTCGCCGGTGCGCGCGTTGATGACCACCCGGTACGGCGAGGTGGTGGTGAAGCTCGTCACCTGCCAGGCATGCCCGCTGCAGGGCGCGTTGGTGTCGTCGCAGCCCTGAAAGGTGGTGGTCGGGCCGCCCGCCCAGTAGTAGTTCGGGTCGCGCTCGACGAAGACCAACTGGTCCGGCGCATCGACCTTGTCGCGGCAGGCGTTCGCCGCGGTGGTCGCGACGCTGTAGTTGGTGCAGTTGTAGACGCGCAGGTCGAAAGCGTAGCGCGGGTCGATGCCGTACCCCGCCCGTCCGATCGTCTCCTGCAGCGAGAGCAGCGCGTCGCGCCCGGCGCCGGAGGCCTCGCGCGAGAGATCGAGCGTCTGCATCGCCCGCTGCTGCGAGAGGAAGGTGCCCATCACCACGCCGATGACGAGGATCGCCACCACCGCGCCGACCATCACCTCGATCAATGTGAATCCGCGGTTTTTCATTGATTGAACTGGGTGGGGTCGTACTTGAAGAAGCTGTTGGTCACCGAGCGCCAGCCGAAGTTCGGCTCCTTCCAGCGGACGACGATCTGGACCAGCTTTCCCTGCGCGGAGCCGGCGTTGACCAGGTCGACGTTGAAGACGTTCCAGTAGCGGGTGAAGATCGTCTGCTCGGCGAGCGGCAGCGAGGTGTCCACCGGCGACATCACGCCCTGGTAGTTGGTGGCGGTGATCGCGTTGGGCACCGTCTCCCACCCGGTGCTGGCGTCCGAGTAGTCGAAGGTCAGCGTCGTGTTGCCCTGCGCGGTTGGCTGTTGCGCGCTCTTCAGGTCCCAGTACTTCGAGATCGCGGTGCCGTCGCTGGAATTGAGGTGGTAGAGGGTGGTCCGGGCGCCGTTCGGCGCAGGAGGGCCGCCGGACTGGAGTCGATTGTCGGCGTAAGCCCAGATCTGCATGTTCTGGGCGAGGTCCTGCGCCAGGAGCGACGCCTGCGACATCCGCTTGCCGATGTTGTTGGCGCGCATGCCGATGACCTGGAGGCCGGCCAGCCCGAGCAGACCGATCAACATGATGACCGACGCGACCATTGCCTCGATGAGCGAGAACCCGCGGTCATGGCGTCTC
>VBLM01000177.1:5546-6639 GCA_005879095.1 Deltaproteobacteria bacterium | reverse complement strand
GAATGCCCCTGCGGTACGCCTTGAACAGCTGCGGCAGCACGTCCGCGGGAATGACCGCTCCTGCGTTGTGGACGCTGATCTCGACCTTGTCTGCCGCCGATGCGATCGAGCGGACCAGGATCGGGCCGCCGTCGCCGTGCTGGATGGCGTTGACCACCAGATTCGTCAGCGCCTGCTCGATCCGGTCCGCATCCCAGGAGCCCATCCCGTCTCCCGTGGTCTCGAGCACGATGGTGCAGCCCGGGTGCGCGCTGCGGCACTCCTCGACCGACGAGGCGCAGATCACGTGCAGGTCTGCCCGCGTCAGCACCACCGGCAGTCCGCCCCTCGCGCTGGTGCGGGTGTAGTCGAGCAGGTCGCTGATCAGCCTCGCCATTCGGGCGGCGCTCCGCGCGGCGCGGTCGAGCGAAAGCACCGACGACGGCGTCAGCCCCTCCTGGCGGCGCAGCAGGCTGATCGATCCGGTGATGGTCGCGAGCGGGTTGCGCAGGTCGTGCCCGACGATTCCCATGACCTGCTGCTGGAACTCGGCGTTCGAGTGTGCCAGGTCGAGGTGGCTCCGCTCGGAGCTGACGTCGCGCAGCGAGACGACCACGTCCTCCACCCTGCCGCGCGCGTCGCGCAGCGCGATGGCCTCCGCGACCAGGACTGCGCGGCCCCGCTCGGTCTCGACGTGCAGCTCGCCGTGAAACACCTCGGGCTGCTGCACCGCGCGCGTGAGCAGGGCCGCCGCGTCCCGCTTGCCGCTGCCGTCGGCGTTCCACCACCGCTCGTCATCGAAGCGAGCCTGCACCAACTCGTCGCGGGAATGGCCCAGGATCCGCTCCGCGGCGCGGTTCACCTGCTTCACGCGCCCCTCGGGACCGACCAGCAGCACCCCCTCCGGCACCGACTCGAGCAGCCGTGAGAGCAAGAGCTCCTTCGCGGTCGCGTCGGCGAGAAGCTCGGCCACGACGCGGTTCCCCTCCTCCAGGTGCCGCAGCGCTTCGCGCTCGTTGGTCACGTCGAGGGCGACGATGCCGACCCCGACCAGCTCCCGGTCGCTCGGGCGCAGCACCGGATGCAGCTTGATCAGCACGCAGCGGCCGGAGAT
>VBLM01000177.1:0-5484 GCA_005879095.1 Deltaproteobacteria bacterium | reverse complement strand
GTCGTCCCGGTAGTGCGCCGGCACGGCAAGGCCGTCGAACCTGGCCAGCGCGTCGTTCACGCGCACGAAGCGCGGCTGCGCGTCGCACAAGCCCAGCCCGAGCGGCACGTCCCAGACGGCGTCGAGCAGCCGCCATGCGGCGGCCTCCTCGGCCGATCGTGCCACAGGCATCCGGTCCGCCCGACGGTATGATTGCGCCACGAAGGCGGAGGGTCGTGACAATGCGGGCCCGCGATGGCGATGCTGACCACGACTCATCTGCCATGAATCAGAGCATCCGACGAGCGTTCGGCAAGTGTCCGACGAGCCCCCGGGATTGGACGGGACGTCATGACAGGGATGCCTTGGTCCAGCGCGGGTCGCGGGCCGGCGAGATCGAGCAATTTCGCCGAGATGAGCGGATGGCCCAGCCGATGCAGCACCTGCCGCGTGCGGAAATTCGCGATCAGCATGGCGTGGCCGAGGACCCGCTCCGCGCGTCCCACGTCAGGCGAGGCAGTGCCGCGCGCGCGCACGCGTCAGAACAGGGGCGCGCTGCTCGTGGCCATCGGGCCCGCCGCGGACCGCGGCGAGCCCGCGGTCGCCGTTCGACTGCGCCTCGACCTCCGGCTGCGGCCCGCTCCCGCGTGGCTGGCGGCGGCGCTGGTGGCCGCGCTGGCGCTGCACGGACTCGCGGTGAAAGCGGGCGCCGACTTCCGCGCGTTCCATGCTGCCGGCGGACAGTGGATCCGCGGAGTGGACGTCTACGCGGCGCTTCCGGGCGTCATGCCATTCAAGTACGCGCCGGCAGCGGCGGCTGTGTTCGCCCCGCTCGCGCTGCTGCCGATGCCCATCGCCCGTGCCCTCTGGACGCTGATGAGCGTGCTGTCGCTGGTCAAGTTCCTCGCCTGGACGAGCGCCGCGGCGCAGGTGCAGAGGAGCTGGCTCGCCCAGATTGCCGCCCTCGGCGCTTCGCTGCCGCTCCTCGGCCATCTCTTCGCCTTGGGCCAGAGCGACGCCGTCCTCGCTTGGCTGATGCTGCAGGCGTTCCGGTTGCGCGACGGCCGGCCCTGGCTCTCGGGCCTGCTCTGGGCGACAGCGTGCCTGCTCAAGCCGCCGTACTTGCTCTTCGCACTGTTGGTGGCGGCGGGGCGCCGATGGCGGATCGCCGCGGGCTTCGGCGCCGCGCTGGCGCTGCACGGACTCGCGGTGAAAGCGGGCGCCGACTTCCGCGCGTTCCATGCTGCCGGCGGACAGTGGATCCGCGGAGTGGACGTCTACGCGGCGCTTCCGGGCGTCATGCCATTCAAGTACGCGCCGGCAGCGGCGGCTGTGTTCGCCCCGCTCGCGCTGCTGCCGATGCCCATCGCCCGTGCCCTCTGGACGCTGATGAGCGTGCTGTCGCTGGTCAAGTTCCTCGCCTGGACGAGCGCCGCGGCGCAGGTGCAGAGGAGCTGGCTCGCCCAGATCGCCGCCCTCGGCGCTTCGCTGCCGCTCCTCGGCCATCTCTTCGCCTTGGGCCAGAGCGACGCCGTCCTCGCTTGGCTGATGCTGCAGGCGTTCCGGCTGCGCGACGGCCGGCCCTGGCTCTCGGGCCTGCTCTGGGCGACAGCGTGCCTGCTCAAGCCGCCGTACTTGCTCTTCGCACTGTTGGTGGCGGCGGGGCGCCGATGGCGGATCGCCGCGGGCTTCGGCGTGGGGCTGGCGCTGGCGAGCGCGCTCGAGGTGGCTCGCTTTGGCCTGGCCGGCAGCGCGGCGCAGCTCCATGCCTGGCGCGAGCTGCTCGAGAAAACGACTCCGCCCCTGCTCTGCGAGCCGGGCAACCAGGGCCTCGCGGCCATCGTCTGCAGCTATCTCGTGCCGCCGGCCTCGCCGGCGTTCTGGCCGTCGGTCTTCGCGCTCGGCGCGCTCGTGGCGCTCGGGCTCGCGGTGCCCATCCTGCGCGAGGCTGCCGCCGGCGAGCGCAGGCGGGCCGAGCAGCTCGCCTTCGTTTTCGCGCTCTACCTCACGGCCGCGCTTTCGCCGCTCGGCTGGCACACCACCCACCTCGTCGCCATTCCGTGCCTGTACCTGCTCGCCGCGCAGGCCTGGAGCAGCTGTGCCGCAGCGCGGCTGTCCGCGCGCGGCGCCTTGGCGTCGCTGATGGCGGTCGGGTTGCTCCTGAGCTACGACGTGCTGGGCAGGGAGGGGTTCGAAGCGGCGCTGCGGGCACGGGACGTCGGCCTCGCGACGCTCGCAGCCGTCGGCATCGCGGCGGCCGCCATCGCGCTCGACCCCCTGCGCGATCGGAACGTGGTTCGCAAACCGACCGGCGCATGATTTCAATGCTGTCAGCGCCGCTGCACGCCCGGCACCGCGTCGCGCTCGCCGGCCAGCTCCCAGCGCAGCAGGGACACCGGGATGAGGCCGGCCGCGTCGAATTCGTCCATGAAGCGTTGCAGCGTGAACCCGTCGCCGAGCTGCGCCGCCCGAGCCGCGATCAGCTTGTCGATCTCCAGCTTGCCGATCACGTAGCTCGTTCCGTACGCCGGCTGCTGGAGATACAGGTGCTGCTCGAACCAGACGGTCGAGTTGCCCATCCGCAGCCAGCCGCGCGGCGTGTTCGAAGTGGCGAAGCGGGCCGCCTCCTCGAGCGTGAGCTGGTTCGCCTGCATCTTCAGCTCCGCGAGGGCGCGCGCGCCGCGCTGCGCCAGGAGGATCCAGACCAGCTCGCGCGAGCGGGGGCGCGCATCGCACATCCCGGCCCGCATCATCAGCTCCTCGTTGGCGGTGGCGAAGCCCTCGGTGCGGTTGTCGAAGATGTTGTAGAGAAGCGGCCCGCGGCGGATCGGGCTCGGGTGCGGCTCGCGCTCCATCCGCGCCAGGTCGAACCAGTGGTAGCCGTGGGTCAGCAGCACCTCGGGATCGCGCGCGTCCACCTCGGCGAAGAACTCGAGCGGCCGCTTGGGGCTGTACCGCGCCGTGTGCGCGCGCAAGGCCGGCTCGAGGTAGCCGCGCAGCGCGCGGACCTTGGCGCTCTCGAGGAAAGCCATGTACTCGGTGATCGCGGCAGCGTGCCGGCGCGACCACTCCTCGGGCGAGTCGATCGGCTCCTGCCGCGGCAAGGCGCGATTCTTCTGCTCCTCGAGGGCGAGCGAAGCGCGGGCGCGGGCAAGTTCGCGCGTCACCAGCGTCACCTCGTCCGCCCACGTGTACGGGAGGAGCTGCACGTTCGCCAGGTACCAGTCGTAGTTGGCGATGCCGATGCCGGAGGGCGCGGTCTTCGACGGCACCTGCTGCTCCACCCACTGCGCGAGCGCGGCGGTCGCCTCCTGCGCGGCGTGGGCAGCCGTGACGAGCTGCGGATGGCCCGCCGCCTTGCCCTGCAGCTCCGCGAGCGCGTCGGCCTGATCGCGCAGGCTGCGCGCGCCGTAGACCCAGAGATCGTGACCGTCGCCGGTGAGGTTGGTCCGCGCCTGCGCGAGGAGCTTCGGGATCGCCGCGAGCCGCCCTGCCAGCTCCGCCGCTTTCTCCGCGCTCAGGGGAAAAGAGTACTTCCAGAGATCGATACCGCCCCAGGCAAACGGCCCCTCGCGCGCGGGCTGGTCGCTCTCGTCCGGATAGATCGTGACGTAAAACGCGGGATTGCGCTCCCAGGGGCGGAGCACCCGGTGGTCGAAGGCGAGCCCGTTCATCTCCGCGCGCACGAGGTGCCAGTCGACCTGCTGGGCCACCGGCCAGCCCGACGGGTCGAATTCCCTGAGCCGCGCCTGCCACGCGGGCAGCTCGCGCCGCTGCGCGTCCATCGCGGCGGCGCGGTAGTCCGGCACGCCGTCGACGAGCCGCGGCCGCTGGAATGCGCGCCACTCGGAGAAGAGGGTGACGAGCTCCGCATGGTTCCCCGTCTTCGCCACGCCGGCGAACGCGAAGGAGCAGAGGAGCACGGCCAATCTGACCCGCATGAAATTTCTCAACCCGCAAGTCCAGCCACGTACTCGTCCAGGCGCGAGCGAAATTCATCGCTTCCGCCGACGAACTGAACGCCGAGGCCGCGACGCTCGGCTACGTGGACCACGCAACCCACCGCCGTCTCCCGTCCCGGCGCTCCCGGAATGGTCATGTCGAGATCGACGATGCTTGCCGGTGGGAGCAGCGACTCTACCTTCACGAACGCTCCGCTGCGGCTGATGTTCGTGATGTATCCTTCAGCTTTGCGCCCTTCTCTGAGAATCCTCGCGCGAAGATGCGTATGGAATCGCGGGCAACCTCGGTCTCGCATGTCCAGGTGCTTCGTCAGCAATACCGCGATTCGATCGCGGCTCCGCTTGTCGCCAGCGAGCTCCGCCCAGAACCCGCAGCCGGGATCTGCCGTCGTCTCCACGATGAGTGCGGTGCTCCGCACCACGTCGCCGAAGCTCGGAAAGTAGAGCTGCAGGTCGATGACGAGTCCGGCTCGTGGAGGGCGCACGGACCGGACATGGATCAACTCCTTGGTCAGCGAGCTCGAGGTCGTCTGCACGACCGCGCCGCCGGAGACGTACCGCACCGGGATGACGAACTTGGGCGAAGCATCAGGTCGGTCTTGGTGCGACGTCTCCGACATCCGAATCACCTCGAGAGGCATAAGGAGAGCACGTCGAGACGGTGGGTCAAATATTGCGGCGACCGGCAAGGCTCGCATCTGAGCCGCCAGGGCCAGGTCTCCAGCCCCACGCGTCGACGACGCCTGCACAGGACAATCCGGGTATCATCCGCGCGATGCTGACCGTCCGCGCTGTCCGCGCGGTCCCTGTCGAAGTCCCGATGAAGCGGCCCCTCGGCACCAGCGCGGCGGCCGTGCCGAGCGCGCCGCTGCTGCTCGTCGATCTGCAGACGGAAGAAGGCGTGATCGGGCGCTCGTACCTCTTCTGCTACCTGCGCGCGGCCGCGCCGGGCATCTCGGCGATGCTCGGTGAGATCGAGCGCCTGACGAAGGGCGCGCGCATCGAGCCGGCGAAGCTCTGGTCCGCCCTCGCGAAGCGCTTCACGCTCATCGGCGTGCAGGGCGTGGTGCGCATGGCGATGTCCGCGTTTGACATCGCCTGCTGGGACGCGCTCGCGGCGGCCAAGGGCGAGCCGCTGGCGACGCTGCTCGGCGGCGCGCCGAAACCCGTCCGCGCCTACAACAGCAGCGGACTGGGACTGCAGCACTCGCCCGAATCGGCGGCGGACGAAGCGGAAGAGCTGCTCGAGAGCGGGTTCACCGGCGTGAAGCTGCGCCTCGGACACCCGACGGTGGACGAGGACCTGAACGTCGTGCGAGCGGTCCGCAAACGTCTGCCCGACGCGGTCAGGTTGATGGTCGACTACAACCAGGCGCTCACGCGCGACGAAGCGATCGTTCGCGGCCGCGCCCTCGACGGCGAAGGGGTCCACTGGCTCGAAGGACCCATCCGCCATGACGACTGGCGAGGCTGCGCGGAAGTCGCGGGAGCGGTGAAGACTCCGGTGCAGATCGGCGAAAACTTCTCGCTGCCACACCAGATG
>VBLM01000782.1 GCA_005879095.1 Deltaproteobacteria bacterium | reverse complement strand
TGCGCGCGCGCCAGCGCGAGCGTCGCGTAGATCGACGGCCAGGCGTACGGACAAGTCGCGCTCGGCCAGTAGAGAAAACCGCCGGAGGGCGCCTGCAGCGCCTCGATCTTCGCCACCGTGTCGGTCACCACCTGGTCCGGATGCGGCGGCTGCCCGAAGACGCGCTCGACTTCGCGCGTGGCGACGAACGGCACCAGCCGCGACGAGAGCTGTTCGACGCAGCCGTACGGATATTCGACGAGCTGGTCCATGGCCTCGCGCAGGCCGCCGAGCGCCGTCGAAGCGAGTGAAAGCTCGAGCCCGCCTGCATCCTTGCGCACACCCTGCGGCGGGACGAGCCCTTCGGTCTTCGTCGCGGTCGTGTCGCCCGCCACCGCGACTGCTTCCATCTCGACGGGGAGCTGGATGGGAATCGTCTCCTGCACCGCGTCGGTCAAATCGCCGGCGGTCGCGCGGAAACGCACCGTCGCCTTGCCCGCGGTGGCCGCTTTGAACTTGAAGCGCACTTCTTTCGCGACGCCCGCCTCGACATGACCGGTGCGCTGTTTATCGCCGGTGAGCTGCAGGCCGTCGACATCGACACTTACTTTGACGTCGAACGTCTTCACCGAATGAACCGCGACGCCGGCCTCGAACTCGTCGCCCACGCGCGCGAACCGGGGCAGCGCGGGACGAACGAGCAACGGCAGCGAAACGCGCACTTCGGTCTGCGCGGCGCCGGCCTTCTCGCCGCCGGTCGTCGCGACCGCGAGGATGCGGAAGGTCGTCAGATTATCGGGCAGCTCGATCTCGGCGTGCGCTTTTCCGCTGGCGTCGGTCTCCAGCGTCTTCCACAGCACGGTGGTGACGAAGTTGCTGCGGATGTCGCCGGACGGGCCCATGCCGCCGCCGCCGCCTGGCTGCACCTCGCCCTTCTCGCCGAACTTCTGGCGGCGCACGAGCCGCGGCAGAGGCTCGCCAATCGTGACCGCGAGCGCGTGGTCGGGGAAGAACGCGCTCACCGGATCCGGCAGCTGGTAGCCGGTCAGCCGCAGGACCGCGTCGTCGACCGCATCGAGCTGCACTTCGGCCGGCTGCGAGACGGCGATATCCACCGGCACCTTCTCGCGCGGCCGGTATTCGGCTTTCGGCGTCGCGACGGAGACTTTCAACCGTTTGCTGCCGGTGCCCACTTTCAATCCCACGTAGCCGAAGCGCATCGACGGGCGGCCGGGATCGTCACCTGCCTCGGCGCCGCCGTCCTTGACGCGCTCGCGGACGAGGATCGCGCCGACGAAGACGTTGGGCACGTGCTCCTCGCGGATCGGGACGTCGATGGTCGAAGCCGTGCCGGAGAGCTCGACCACGCGCGCGTCGGCGATGCCTTCGCGCTCGACCGAGATCAGCCCGCGGCAAGACGGATACGGCGACTTGATCAGTAGGTGCGCGGTCTCGCCCACTTCGTACGAGGTCTTGTCGGCGACGATCTCGACCTTGTTGGAATCGTTCTGTTGCCAGGCGGCAAATCCGCCGCCTATGGCGTAGAGGCTGGCGGTCGTCAGCGCGAGGCGGCCGGCGGAATCGCGGCCCTCGGCGCGCAGATTGTAGAAGCCCGGCTTGGCCAACGGGAGCTTGCAGTCCTGGTCGCTCTGGACCTCGCACTCGGCGGCCTTCTCCTCGACCGGCTCGGACAAGGTTTCGAAGATGCCGCTCACGCCGCGCTTGCGCACCGAGTGCCACGAGCGCAAGAAAGCGGTCACGTGCACTCTTGCGTCGACGCGATCGCCGTTCGGCGCGGCCGCGATCACCGGTATCGCCAGCGTATCGCCCGCCTTGACGAACAGGCTGGTCGCGCCGAGCCCGACGTAGAACGCAGCCGGGTGCACCAGCAAGCTGGCGCGGCCGGCGACGCGCTGCCGCGAGACGTCGGCCACCTCGGCTTCCAGCGTATAGCGGGCCGCGCGATCGCCGGGCGCCTCGAGCTTGCCCGCTTTGACGGCGAGCGTTCCGTCGCGGCCGATGGCACCCTGCCCGGATGCGAACGCGCCGTTGTCGTGCGCCGGCTGGTTGTCGTCCCAGTTCCAGGTGTTGCGGCCGAAGCGGAAGCCTGCGTTGCGCGGCGGGGCGAAATCTTCCGTGGTGCGGCCCGCGCTCCACTGGACCTGCGCACCGTCCATCGCGCCGCCGAAGAGGTAGCGGGCGATCACGGTCCCGGTCAGCTCGTCGCCCGCGGTCAGCTCCGCTTTCGGCACCTGCACGTCGACGCGGAACTGGGGCGCGCGGTACTCGGCGACGAGGAAGCTGCCGCCGGCGAACTTGACGGCTTCGATGCCGAACTGTCCCAGCCGCGCCGACTTCGGAACGGTCGCGTCGAGCGTGAACGTGCCGTACCTGGTCAGGGTGACTTGCTGGGAGGCAATCTCCTTCCCCTCGGGATCGCGCACTTTCACCTGCACTTGCGCGCCCGCCGGCGTGTGGAGGACGCCTT
>VBLM01000176.1:1502-3113 GCA_005879095.1 Deltaproteobacteria bacterium | reverse complement strand
GGCGGGCTCTCGATGCGCCGCGACTTCTCGGGAGCGGGACTGTCGAGCGCGGATTCGTGGCTCTCGGTCATTTGGCATTCCCCAAAGGAGGACACACGAAACCGCGGCGTACGCCCGCGGCCATCACGTCCCCGACAGGATTGCAGCGAGGATGCGGTCCAGCTCGGCGAGGCTCTGGTAGCGGATCTCGAGCGTGCCGCTGCCGCCCCTGTCGTGGAGGGCGACCTTCGCGCCGAGCTTGCGCTGCAGCTTTTCGATCAGGTGGCGGACCTGCGCGGAGCTCTTTTCGCCGCCCTTCTCTTTCGGCAGCCGGCGCGACTTGAGCCGCTGTACCAGCGCCTCGACCGCGCGGACGGAGAGGCCGTCGGCGATCACCTTTTCGGCCGCTCGGCGCAGATCGCTCTCGTCGGAGATGGCGAGCAGGGCGCGAGCGTGGCCCATGCTCAGCTGACCGGCGACGATGGCTTCCTTGATCGGGTCAGGGAGCCGGAGCAGCCGCAGCGCGTTGGCGACGGTGGAACGGTCCTTCCCGACCCGCGTGGCGAGCTCTTCCTGCGTCAAGCCGTGCTCCTCGATCAGCCGCTTGTACGCCTCCGCCTCCTCGACCGGGTTGAGGTCCTCGCGCTGGATGTTCTCGATCAACGCCAGCTCGAAGGCCTCCTTCTCCGAGACCTCCCGGATCATCACCGGCAGCTCGCGCAGGCCGGCCCGCTGCGCCGCCCGCCACCGCCGCTCGCCGGCGACCAGCACGTAGCCGTCGTTCGCGCGGCGGACGATGAGCGGCAGGAGCACGCCCTTGCTGCGGATCGATTCGGCCAGCTCCTCGATGTGACCTTCGTCGAAGTGGCGGCGGGGCTGGTGCCGGTTGGGGCGGATCTCCTCGATGCCGAGGTTCAACACGCCTTTGCGCTCGGACGGCGAGCCGCCCGGGATCAGCGCGCCCAGACCCCGGCCCAGCGCGGGCCGCTTGACTTGTGCCTTTGCGTCCATATGCGGATTCTCCTGCGATTACGCGTGCTTGCGAATCGCGGCGTGATGGCGTTGCAGCATCTCGGTGGCCAGCTGCAGGTAGCTCTGCGCGCCCTTCGACTCGATGTCGTAGAGCAGGGCCGGCTTGCCGTGGCTGGGCGCCTCGGAGAGGCGGACGTTGCGCGGGATGACCGTCTCATAGACCTGACCGGGCAGGTGCGCCTGCACGTCGGTAGCGACCTGCTTGGCGAGGTTGTTGCGCGCGTCGAACATGGTGAGCACGACGCCCTCCAGCTCCAGCGACCGGTTCAGGTTGGCGCGGACCAGCTCGATGGTGCGCAGGAGCGAGCCGAGGCCCTCCAGCGCGTAGTACTCGCACTGCAGCGGGACCAGCACTCGATCGGCGGCGACCAGCGCGTTGACCGTCAAGAGGCCGAGCGAGGGCGGGCAGTCGATGAAGATGTAGTCGTAGGCAGCGCGGAGCGGCTCGAGCGCGGTGCGCAGGCGGCCCTCGCGCTGATCGATCGCCACCAGCTCCAACTCGGCGCCGACGAGGTCGGTTCCACTGGGCAGCACGACCAGATTCGGCACCTCGGTGGGCAGGATGGCGGCGCGGGCGTCGTGCTCGCCGAGGATCGCCTG
>VBLM01000176.1:0-1449 GCA_005879095.1 Deltaproteobacteria bacterium | reverse complement strand
GGTCGTCTTGCCCACCCCGCCCTTCTGGTTCACGACCGCCAGCACCAGCGCCATCGATCCGCCCTCCCGCCCGTGATGGACCTCGTGGTGCGGGGGTACCACGCGGGTCTGACACAGGCAAGCCGCCAGGCGAGTGTTTCACGTGGAACGACTTCCGGTGAGGCCGCGCAGCCCTCATCTTCAGGGCCGCCAAAGGAGGCGCCCATGAAGATCGCGTGCGTTTTGGGTCAAGGTTTCGAGGACTCCGAGTTCCGCGTCCCCTACGACCGTCTCAAGGAGGAAGGGTACCAGGTCGACATCATCGGCGTGAAAGCGGGCGAGGAGCTGAAAGGCAAGAAGGGCAAGGAGACGGTAAAGGCCGAGAAGGGCATCGATCAGGTCAAACCCGACGACTACGACGCGCTCCTGATCCCGGGCGGGCAGTCGCCCGACCACCTGCGGGTCGACAAGCGGATGGTCGAGTTCGTCAAGGCCTTCGACAAGTCCGGCAAGCTGATCGCCGCCGTCTGCCACGGCCCGCAGCTCTTGATCGCGGCCCACCTGGTCAAGGGCCGCACCCTGACCGCCTGGCAGACGATCCAGGACGACCTGCAGCAGATCGGCGCCAACGTGAAGGACGAACCGGTCGTTCGCGACCGCAACTGGATCACCAGCCGCAAGCCGGACGACCTGAAGCAGTTCTCCGACGCGATCGTCGACGCGCTCGAGGGCGGCGACGAGGCCCGCGCCCAGCGACCTTCGGAGCCGGCAGCGCACCCGTAGCGGGAACTGTTCCGGGTTCCCGATTTGTCAGGACGGCGAGCCTCGCTGCGCGCGCGAGGCGGCGACGGGAACCGCGGACGGAGTAGCGGATCGCGCGCGAAACGAACGCGACCGGCGCGGCCCCGCACCTCGAGGTCGGGGCGCGCCGTCATGAGCGTCGGGGAACCCGATCCGCCTAGACGTGCTTGTAAATCGCCAGTCTTCGCTGGGACTTGGAGTAAGGCAGGGTGTAGCCGAGTTGCTCCTGCAGCTTCAAATCGCCGACCTCTTCGGGCACTTCGTCGGTTGGGCCGAGCATGCAGATGGCCACGCCCCCGGGCAGGACGTAGTGCGCGGCCAGCGTCAACCATTCGCGAGGTGCCGCGTAGGCGCGGGCGACGGCGGCGTGAACGCGCGGCAGGTCCTCGCCGGCCGGACTTCCGGAAAGGCGGACCGCGAAGGCTTTCACTTTCGGCAGCCGCAGCTCGGCCAGCACGTTCTTGAGAAAGGCCACTTTCTTCTGCACCGAATCGACCAGGCAGACCTCGAGGTCGGGCCGGGCGATGGCTGCCGGAATCCCCGGGAACCCCGCTCCGCTCCCGGCATCGAGCAGGCTTCCCGACGGCAGCACCGGCACGACTGCCAGCGAGTCGAGCACGTGCTTCTCGACCACCTCGTCCGGGTCGGTGATGGCGGTGAGGTTGATCG
>VBLM01000779.1 GCA_005879095.1 Deltaproteobacteria bacterium | reverse complement strand
TCGGACCGTGCGCGAAGCCCGTGGAGCAAGCGTGCAGCGGCGGCCAGGTGCAGGCCTACGCGCGCACCGCGGACCGCTGCCTGCAGCCGCTCGGCTGCGTCAACCGCGGCATCTGCTCGATGATGATGCCGAGCTGCGCGGACGGCTACGTCGCTGTCGCCTGGACAGCCGTCAACGGCTGCCCCGCGACGTCGTGCGATCCGGCCTGGGCGCACTAGCCCACGTCTTGGAGCGAACAACTCCGTTTGCGGACACTTCGCCCCGCGCGGGCAGCGGACGCATGTTCCTGCGAATGCCGGGGGATGCCGAGAAGCTGCGCATCGTGCTGGTCGAGGACGACCGCGACCTCGCCGACGTGATCCAGGCGGCGCTCGAGTTCGAGGGCCTCGACGTGGCCGTCGCGCACGACGGCCGCGAGGGTCTCGATCTGATCGATCGCACGCACCCCGACGTCGTCATCACCGACCTGGTGATGCCCGTCCTCGACGGGCTGCAGCTGATCCAGCGGCTCTTCATGCAGGGACTGCGGCTGCCGGTGATCGCGGTCTCGGCGGTCGGCAGCCGGCTGCACGCCGCGCGCGAGCTGGGCGCGGTGGAAGCGCTGGTCAAGCCGGTCGAACCGAAGGAGCTGGCCGCGGTCGCGCGCAAGGCGTATCGCCGGGCGCACGTGTGATCATCGGCTACCAGGACTGGAGCGAGCTGCTCTTCGTCCACTGGCGGATCGCTTCCGATGCGCTGCGGCCGCACGTCCACCGGCGGCTCTCGATCGACGAGCGCGACGGAAGCGGTTGGGTCTCGATGACGCCCTTCACCCTGCGGCGCGGACGATTGCGCGGGCTGCCGCCGCTGCCGGATTTTCACGAGCTCAACTTCCGCACCTACGTGACGCTGCCGGGCGGTGCCTCGGGGATCTGGTTCTTCAGTCTCGACGCAGCGAACGCACTCGCGGTCGCCGCTGCGCGGCTGTCAGCGCGGTTGCCGTACTTTCCCGCCCGGATCGAGTGCGGCGAGCGCTGGTATCGCAGCGAGCGTAGGTTGCAGCACGCACATTTCGAGGCGCGCTGGACGATCTCCGGTCCTGAATTTCACGCCGCGCCGGGATCGATCGAAGAATTCCTCTGCGAGCGGTACTCGCTCTATTCGCCGGCACTGGGTCCTTTGCTCTGGCGCGGTCCGGTGCGGCACGACCCTTGGCCGCTGATGTCTGCGCAGATCAAGGAGCTGCGCGAAGACCTCTCGGCCGCAGCGGGCCTCCCGCCGCTGGGCGAGCCGTCGCTCGCACACTGGTCTCCCGGAGTCTCGGTAGCATTCGAGCACTTCCGCCCCTGCTGACACCGACGCATGTTTGATCGAGTGGAGCACAAGCGTGACAGCTGGTTTCGCCGCTTTTCCTGCGCGGTCGCCGCCGGGGTCGGATCGCACTGGGCCTTCATCGTCGCGCTGCTGGTGGTGATCGCCTGGGGCGTGACCGGCCCGATGTTCAATTTCTCGGACAGCTGGCAGCTGGTGATCAACACCGGCACCACCATCGTCACGTTCCTGATGGTGTTCCTCATTCAGGCGACGCAGAACAAGGACAGCAAGGCGGTGCAACTCAAGCTCGACGAGCTGATCCGCGCGCAGAAAACGGCACGCAACGTGTTCGCCGACCTGGAAAACGCGACCGACGAGGAGCTGAAGGAGTTCGCGGAAGAGTTCAAGGCGCTGCGCGCGCAGGGCCTCTCGAACGCGAAGGCTAGTGCCGAAGCAGCGGCGCGATCACTTTCAGATCGCGAATGAACAGCTCCATCTCGCGGTGCCGCGCCTCGTCGTCCGGCGCGCGCAGGATCGACGACGGGTGCACGGTTGCCATGATCGCATCGGCGATTTCGGCCTTGAGGATCTGGCCGCGCATCTTCGTCACGCGGAAGCTCTTGCCCAGGAGCGCCTGCGCCGCCGTCGCGCCCAGGCACACCAGGACGTCCGGCTTGAGCAGACGCAACTCGGCCTCCAGCCACGGGCGGCAGGCGGCGATCTCGCGCGCATTCGGCTTTTCGTGCAGCCGCCGCTTCCCGCGCGGCGTCCACTTGAAGTGCTTCACCACGTTGGTCACGTAGACCAGCTTGCGGTCGATGCCTGCTTCCTCGAGCGCGCGATCGAGCAGCTTGCCCGCCGGCCCCACGAACGGCCGGCCGGCGCGGTCTTCGGAATCGCCCGGCTGCTCGCCGACAAAGATGGCGCGGGCCGTCTCGAGGCCTTCGCCGAAGACGGTCTGGGTGCCGGTCTTGTACAGATCGCACGCCGTACAGACCGCGGCAGCCGCGCGCAGGGTCGGGAGCGAAAGCCGCGAAGGGACCAGCGGAGCCGCCGTCTCTTGGTGTTCCATGCGCTGACGATATGTACTTTCACGGTGTGATCCATCTCGGCACCAGCGGATACGTCTACGACCACTGGCGCCACTTGTTCTATCCGCGCGGGCTGCCGACGAAGCGCTGGCTCCAGCATTACGCGCGCGTCTTCTCCACCGTCGAGCTGAACGCGACGTTCTATCGATTGCCGACGCCATCTGCCGTCGACGGCTGGCGCGAAGGTACGCCGCGCGGCTTCCGCTTCGCGGCGAAGGGCAGCCGGTATCTGACGCACATGAAGCGGCTCAAGGATGCGGGGCCCGGGATCGAGAAGTACTTCGAGCTCATCCTGCGGCTGCGGCGCAAGCTGTCGGTGGTGCTCTGGCAGCTGCCGCCGCAGATGAACAAGGCCGATCCCGAGCGGCTGGCGCGGTTCCTCGAGAAGCTGCCGCGCCCGCACGGCCTGCGGCACGTGGTCGAGTTCCGCAGCGACGCGTGGTACGTGCCTCAAATCTGCGAGGTGCTCGATTCGTTCGGCGCCGCCTTCTGCGAACACGATCTGGTGCGGGCGGCGCCCCAGCGTCTCACCGGCGGCTTCCGCTACCTGCGCTTCCACGGCGCGACCGGAAAGTACCGCGGCCGCTACGGCCGCCGCGCGCTGCGTCGGGTCGCGCGCGATCTGCTGCGATTCCGGGGCGACGCGTACGTCTATTTCAACAACGACACGTTCGGTCATGCGATCCACGACGCGATGGACCTGTCCTCGCTGTTAGAATCGCCGGATGCTGTTCGACACCAAAGCCGGTCCGCTGCGGCTGCGCTGGAATGAGGGCGGCATCACCGCCATCGAGATGCCGGAGCTCTCGCCGCGCCAGCTCCGCGCTGAGCTCCTCGAGGAAAAAGACGGCGCGCCGGAGTTCGTGCACCAAGCGGCGCGCGCGCTGAAGGCGTACCTCGCCGGGGCTTCTGAAGATCTCTCCCAGCTGCCGCTCGATCTCTCCGTGCTGGCGCCGTTCCAGCG
>VBLM01000170.1:3174-23353 GCA_005879095.1 Deltaproteobacteria bacterium | reverse complement strand
GTGGCCGGCGGTGGCGGTGATGCTGCCGTTGAGCGAGACGCTGAAGCCGCTCTCGGTCTGTACGCAGTTGTTGAACGTCACCTTGTTCGCAGCCACCGTGGCACAGGTGTCGAACCCGGCGTCCGCGGCGCGGGTCAGGGCGCCCTTGATCGCGCCGGGGGAGGCCATGCCGAAGGCCGCGTCACCGAGCGCCGCGCCGGCCAGGTCGAGCGCGACGCCGGCGAGCGCTGCGCCGTTCTCCGCGGTGGGCGTGCCGCTGAACGAAGCCGTGCTCGAGACGCTGGTCTGCGCCGAGCTTCCCGCGGACTGTTCGGCCGTGGTCGGCGCTTGCGCCGCATCGTAGTTGAACGTCTTGGACAAGGCCGCGTTGCCGCTGCTGCCGCAAGCGGCGAGCAGGGCGAGCGGAGCGGCGAGGAGGAGCTTCGAGTTCATCGGTATTCCTTTCGAAAGGGATGCGCTCCATCGTGCCCGGTGTGCGATCAAAAACAAGTTACCGGCATCGGGCGCGCGCCTACCCTTGACTACTCGTCGCGCGAAAGTGCGCCCAGCAACGACTCGCGCCGAGCCGAGAGCAGATGCGCGCAGAAGCCGAGCAGGCCGAGATAGGCGATCGACATCGTCAAGAGCGCACCCGCGTAGGCCGCGAAGAGCGGCAGCCCGAGAGCCTGCGCGATCAGGTACGGCGCCCAGGCCGCGCCGGCCAGCAGCGAGAGCGCGACGATGCGGGCGCCGATCGGCCCCGCGCCGCGCACGCGCCGCAATCCGCGCATGCCGCGCACCGGCATCGGGAACAGCACGCTGACGATGTTCCCGTACGTGACCAGCAGCGGAAAGATGGCCGCGTGCGCGAGCAGGCCCAGCAGAGAAGCCGTACGCCACCATGTTCTTCGCCGCGAACAGCTCGCGCAGCGAGACCGGCCAGAGAAAATATGCGCGCGCCGCGGCCAGATCGCGGCCGAAGGCGTTGGTCGAGATCTCCAGCACGCCGAGGTTGGCGTAGACCGCTGCGATCAGGAGCGGCTGCGGCCCGGTGGTCACCGTACGCACCAGGAGCAGGTACGCGACCGGCACCAGGACGAGTTGCAGCCAGCCGATGCGCACGACCGTCTTGGCTTCTTTCTCGAGCAGCGCCGAGAACGTCGGCGGCAACAGCGGAATGCGCCAGCCCGCGGATCGCACCGATCGCTTCGGCGCCTGCGTCGGCTCGGGCGGACGGAGCAGCTCGCGCAGCGAGAGCGCGTGCGCCGCGGTCGAGCAAAGTAGACCGAGTATGAACAGCAGCAAGGCGGGCGTGAGCGCGTGCAACGGCCGCCCTTCCGACAACGACCGGGCGAGCAGCGCCGTCCACCCCGGCGGCGTCCAGGCGATGGCGCGCCAGTGATGTCCGGCGAAGAGCGCCGCGATCCCCGGCCGTCCCGGCATCGCCACCGAGAGCTGGAAACCGGCGAATCCCGCCAGCAGCAGCGCCACCGAAAACCCGCGTCGCAGCACCGGCCGCGCGTCGAACACCGCGCCCAGCGCCGCCCCCAGGTGAAGAACGCCCACCGTCGCCCAGACGGCGAAGGCCTCGGCAAAGAGCAGCGCCGCAAGACCGGGCGCATCCGGAAGACGCGAGATGGCGATCGCGATCGCCACCAGCGGCGGATAGAGCACCAGCCACATCGGCTCGAGAAAGAGCGCGCCCAGATTCAGAACGCTGAGCAGGCGCGGCGGCACCGGATATCCGCGGAAGCGGCGCGGATCGAGAAACGCCTGCGATTGTCCGAGCGCCATCAGGGAGAACCAGACGCGTCCGACGAGCAACATCGTCAGCCAGGTGGCGAAGACCGCCAGCGGTCCGCCGCGCGCCGCGAGGGCCTGCGGCCGCGCGGCCAGCTCTTCGCCGCCGTCGAGGGTCACCGCGCACAGCGCGAAGCTGAAGAGTCCCGCCGCCACCGCCGCGATGAGGCCGACGATCGCGCGGCCCCACTGGCGCTCACGCACCAGCCGGCGCCACCAGAGAAGCAAGCGCAAGCCCAGTAGCGCGCGCGACTGCTCGACCCAGATCGCGGTCACGGCAGGAACGACAGCGCGCGCGTCGCGCTGCGCCCTTCGCCCACCAGCTTGACGAACGCGTCGGTGAGCGTGCCGGCCTCGGGCACCGCGTGCACCACGTCCTGCAGCGTGCCCTGCGCGACCAGGCGGCCGCGGTGGATGATGCCCACCTGATCGCAGAGACGCTCGACGACTTCGAGCACGTGAGAAGTGAGGAAGACGGTGAGCCGGCGCCGGCGGACGAGATCGGCGAGCAGCGCGGTCAGCGCCGACTTGGCGACCGCGTCGATGCCTTCGAACGGCTCGTCGAGAAAGAGCATCTCCGGCCCGTGGATCAGCGCCGCCGCCAGCGCGAGCTTCTTGCGCATGCCGAAGGAAAAGTCGGCCACCAGCTTGCGCGCGTCCTGCGCGAGCTCCATCGCTTCCAGCAGCTCGTCGGCGCGGCGGCCCGCTTCCGATCGTTCGAGCCCGTACAATCGCGCCACGAAGACGAGATGCTCGCGTCCGGTCAGGCGATCGAAGAGCAGCAACCCGTCGGGCACGACGCCGATTCGGCGCTTGAGCTCGTCTCCCGGCGTGAGCCCGAGCACGCGCATCGAGCCGCTGGTCGGCGCCAGCACGCCGGTGAGCATCGAGATGGTCGTGCTCTTGCCTGCGCCGTTCTCGCCGAGAAAGCCGTAAAAGCTGCCGCGCGGCACGCGCAGGTCGATGCCGTCGACCGCGACCTGCGCGCCGAAGCGGCGGGTCAGCGCCCCGGTTTCGATGGCGAAGTCGCTCACGCGGCGGCAGTTTTCTTTCCCAGCGCCAGCGCCACCGGCTGCGGCTTCACCACGCTGCCCGTCCGCGGCAGCGCGGCCTTCCGCGCGAACTCGAGCGAGTCGTTGATCAGCTCCAGCGCAGAATTCGGCGGTCTTGAAAGCGTCGTGCGGCAGGGTTTCGTCGTGCTTCGCCTTGGCGGCTTCGGGATCGAGCGACAGCGCGAACTGCTGGTTCCAGTCGAACGCGTAGCGCGCTCTCGAGAGAGCGTCGTCGCGATCGCGCGCGCCCGGCCGATGACGCGCCACGTCGGCGGCGTGGGCCGCGATCTTGTACGCGATGATCCCGGCGCGCACATCGTCCGCGTTCGGCAGGCTCAGGTGCTCGGCGGGCGTGACGTAACAGAGCATCGACGCACCGTGCCATCCCGCCAGCGCCGCGCCGATGGCGGACGTGATGTGATCGTAGCCGGGCGCGACGTCGGTGGTGAGCGGCCCGAGCACGTAGAACGGCGCCTCGAAACAGGCGTCCTGCTCGATGCGCATGTTCATCTCGATCTCATCCATCGGCACGTGGCCGGGGCCTTCGATCATCACCTGCACGTCGTGCTTCCACGCCTGCTGCGTCAGGTGCCCGAGCACGCGAAGCTCGGCGAACTGCGCCTCGTCTGAAGCGTCGGCGAGGCAGCCGGGCGAAGATCTCGCAGAGCTCGTCGAAATGCGTGAACCACGGATTCTCGCGCCCCGTCGCCATCATCCACTGGGCCATCAGCGCGCCGCCGCGGCTGACGATCCCGGTGATCCGGTGCTGCGCGAGCGGCAGGAAGTCGCGCAGGATTCCCGCGTGGATGGTCATGTAGTCGACGCCCTGCTCCGCCTGCTCCTCGACGATGTCGAGCAGGTCCTGCGCGGTCAGGCTCTCGATCCGCTTCACCCGCTCGACCGCTTCGTAGATGGGCACGGTGCCGAGCGGAACGGTGCTGTTTCTCAAGAGCACGTTGCGGATGTGCGGAATGTCGCCGCCGGTCGAGAGGTCCATCACCGTATCGGCGCCGTATTTCAAGGACAGCCGCAGCTTGGTCAGCTCGCCCTCGACGTCGCTGGCCACCTGACTGTTGCCGATGTTCGCGTTGATCTTGCACTTCGAAGCGATGCCGATGCACATCGGCTCCAGCTCGGGATGCTTCAGGTTCGCCGGGATGATCATCCGGCCGCGCGCGATCTCGCTGCGGATGACTTCGGCCGGCAGGTCCTCGCGCCGGGCGACGTGCTCCATCTCTTCGGTCACGACGCCCTTGCGCGCGAAGATCCATGCTGCCCGCATGACTTCCTCCGAGGGGGAAGGGACACTAATGACGACGCCCGGGCGCGTCAACCGCAGGGTCGCCGGCCGGTGATAGCATCGGGCCATGCGCATCGCCCTCGCCGGACTTCTCCTCGCCGCCGCCTGCAAGACCGCGGCACCGACGCTTCCCGACAATCCCGGCTGGATCGGCGGCCAGCGGATTGCAGTGGTCGGCCCGCAGACCGTCGGCGTCGGCGGCCCCGAGCTGGCGGCGAAATACCTTCACGACGAGCTGGAGAACGATCTGCGCACGGAGGGATTCGTCATCGGCGACGGCGGGATGCAGGTCGTGATCGAGAGCTTCGAGAAATCGCTGGTGCGGGCCTCGGTGCAGAGCGAGGGGCGCGAGGTGCAGCGGCTCGAAGTCAACGGCGACCAGCTCGGCTGTCTCTCCTCGATGTGGGGTCTGGCGGCGAACGACAACGCGCACTGCTACGCGAACGGCCTGACCGTGGCGCTGGTCAAGTCCGAGGCGGTGGCGCGCGCCGCGGGAGCGCCGTCGCGACCGGTCGCATCGAGAAATGTCGCGGCTCCGGAGCCGCCGACGCGGCTGGCTGAATCGTCTGCCGACCGCCGGGTGCTGGCGCTCAGAGGCAAGCTGGCGGTCCTCGACCTGAAGAACTTCACCAAGGACCTGACCCGCGAGAACGCGCAGTACTTCACCGACGTCATCCGCCAGGCCTCGCTGCGGATGGAGCCCGCGCTCGACATCATGCCGCGCGCAAATCTGCTGGTTTTGCTGCAGTCCACCGGCAAGAAGCTGGAGGAGTGCGAAGGCGAGTGCGAAGTCGACACCGGCCGGCGCATCGGCGCCGATCAGATCGTCAGCGGCGAGATCCAGAAGGTGGGCACCAGATACAAGCTGACGCTCCGCCTGCACGATACGCACGAAGGCAGACTTCTGGCCTCGGCCATCGGCAGCGGCAAGAGCATCGACGAGCTCGACGAGAGCGCGCAGAAAACGGCCGAAGAGCTCTTTACCGTCCGGTAGCCGCGCCGACGGCGGTGCCTTTCAGCTCGGAGACGATCCGCTTCGCGCCGTAGATGTGGTCGAGACCTTCGATCAGCGCCGCGCTGTCCACCGCGATCGCGCGGTTGTCCGTCTCGTCGAATCCGTAATCGCCGCCCAGCGAGTGGATGTTGCCGTCGTTGGTGGTGCAGAAGTTGAACGGCGTCGACGGCTAGATCTGGTGGTTCTGGTTGGCGAGGATCCAGCTCTCCGGCAGCTGGAACGGATCGCGTCCGGTCGCCCGATCGAAGATGCCCGCGAAACGGGTGAACGGATCGACGTGTCGTCCGTTCTCCTCCCATCCCTTGACCGCCCCGTACGAGAGCCGCGGCGAGAAGGTCGCGTCCGGGTAGCTGCTCTTCCCCTCGATCTCGAACCTGGCCGCCGCGATCCGCTCCGCTCCCGAGGTCTGCAGCGTCTCGATCTCCTCGTCGTGCCACTTGCGCAGCGCGCGGGCCTCCGGATCGACCAGCCGCGCCAGCTGGATCATCGGGTCGTCGGAAGCCTGGACCGCGTCGCGCCCGCCCTGCCAGAGCTGCTCGCGCACCTTGACGTCGTAGAGCTTCGACTTGACCAGCTCGGCCGCCAGCTCCTGCGGGCTCTTCTTGCCCAGCACCTTCTGCACCACCGGGTGGTCCGGGCCCAGCTCCTCGCGCAGCCCGGTGAGCGCGTAGGCGAGCTTGAACCGCTCGAGGTCCTCGTAGATCGGCGCTTTCGAGAACATCCGCTGCTTGAGCTGCGGCAGCTGCGCGTCGGTGTACTCGCGCAGCCGCTGCTCGTTGGGTTTCTGCAGCTCCTCGGTCCCCCGCAGAAGCGACCGCGCGACGGCGAAGAGCTGCGAGTTGTGGCCCCGCCACTGCGCGAATCCCCAGCCCTGCTCGATCTGCCGATACTCGGTATGCCGCGGCTGGAACTGCGCGACCGCCCGGGCGACGTCGTCCCACGCGCTTCCGTACTTCTTGCGCGCCGAGGGGCGGGCGTTCACCCGCGCGCGCAGCTTCCTTTCCTTCCCGGCCAGCCCGGCCCACAGCGACGGGGTCACGAGCGCCTCCTGGCGGCCCTTGTAGACCTTGTAGGAGTTCTCGATGTAGCGCAGGTTCGCCTCGCCGATCCGGTACCGCTCGGGCGAGGTCTCGGTGAATACGGTCAGCGCGCCGCGGATCCGCGCCAGATGGAGGAGCCCCTCCGGCAGGTTCACGTCGCGCTGGTATTGCAGCTGCGCCATCGTCAGCTCGCGCTCGGTCGCGCCCGGGTTTCCCGAGACGAACGTGACGTCGCCCTCCCTGGCTCCGTTGGGCGAGAATTTGAAATAGTGCTCGGTCTTCGCCGGCTTGCCGTCCTCCCAGACGCGGATGAAGGAGACGTCGAAGTCGTAGCGCGGGAAGTTGAAGTTGTCGGGGTCGCCGCCGAAGAACGCGACGGCCACTTCGGGCGCGAACGCGAGCCGCACGTCGAGGAACCGCTTGTATTTATACAAACTATACTGTCCGCCATGGTAGAGCTCGACCACGTCGCAGCGGACCTTGTCGCTGCCGCCGGAACACTCCTTCTCGATGCCGGCCATGGCCCCCTTGCGCTTGTCGTTGAACTCCTTGCCCGGCTTGAGCCCCTTGGTCGCGCCCTGCACCTGCGCAGTGACGTCGGAGATCTGCGCCAGCTGGTCGACCTCGATCTCCGGGCACTTGACCTCGTCTTCGGTCCGCGGGGCGTAGAAGCCCTGGGCGACGAAGTCCTTCTCCTTGGTCGAGAGCTGCTCGATGCAGCTGTGCGCGCAGTGGTGGTTGGTCATCACCAGGCCGTCGGGCGAGACGAAACTGGCGGAGCAACCGGTGGAACCCGTGATGCGCGCCGACGCCAGCCGCGCCTCCTCGAGCCAGGCGGCATCCGGCGAGAAGTGATACTTCGCGGCCACCTTCCTGGACGGGAAGTTGTCGAAGGTCCACATCCCTTCGTCGGCGCGGGCGCCGGCGGCGAGGACCAGAGCGCAGAGTGCGATTCGTTTCATTGAGAAGGCTCCTTGAAGGCGCGCTGTTCTGCTCCAGCGCGGGCGGCTGCGTCAAGGTATGTTCGATCCCGTGCCCCTGCGCGCGGCGCAGCTCTTCGTCCGCTGTGCCTCGCTCGAAGAGCTGGGCGAGGCGCTCGGCCGCGCCCTGCCGCGCCTCGATCGAACCCATACCTGTGTCGCGCTGCATGAAGAGGGATGGGCGGCGCTCACCTGCGATTCCATCGAGCCCATGCTGGCCCGGCAGCTGAGCGAGCGATTCGGGACTGCGCTCGCCGTCGATCTCGATGGCTCCGCCCTCGCCCTCTCCGTGCAGACCTGGGAAGCGGGGGCGCCGGGCGAGGAAGAGATCGACCCGCAGCCGCCGCACTTCCGCGACGTGGAGACCGTCGCGTGGGAGCTGTTGCAGTATCTCGGCGTCCCGCCCTCGCTGAGGCTTCTCGAGCTGAAGCAGATCGAGATCTCTTCGGGAGGCTTGCCGGCTTTGCTCATGAACGAGGAGTTGGAGGCGGCGTTTACCCTGCCGCCCCCGCGCGCCGAAGGGCCGCTGCCGCCCGCCGAACCGGATGCGATCGTCGAGAGCAAGGCCGGCGAGTCCCGCGCGCTCGAAGTGCGCGAGCTGCCGGGCGGCATTCCGACCGACGCCTGGGCGCAATCGCTGGCGGCGATCGAGGAAGCGCAGGCGCAGCGGCTCCTGCGCGCACTGGCGGACACCGATCAGCCGCGCGTGCCGCGACCAGCGTTCGCCTATCGCACCCTGCAGCCGCTGCGGACGGAGAAGCTGCTCGCCAAGGCGCGCCGGGAGCGGCCGTGGCTCTCGCGGCTGCTCGACCCGGACCGCGAGGCGCCGCTCTCGCCGTCCGGCCTCACGCGGCTCGCTCTCGGTCAGCTGGCGGATGCGCCGGTGGCTCGCGCGCACGGCGAGCACCTCGAGCTGCTCGCGGGCGACGTCTGCGTGCGCGCTCCTGTCCGTGAAGTATATGAAGTATATTTGAATACATTGGACGATGGGGCCGCGGCGGTGGAGTTGGCTGCGCGGGCGCGCGCTTTGCTGCAAACGCCCGGGTCGCCGTTCGAAGCGCGCCATCTCCTCCCCACGTTGCTCGCCGGCGAACCGGGTTCGCGCGCCGCCCGGGAGATCGCGCCCGGCATCCACGCGGTGCTGTTGCACGACGACGGCGTGCGCATCGCGCCCGTGCGCGCCGCGGATCTGCAGATCGACTTCGATTCCGCGTTGGAAAACGCGATCGACAACGTGGACGCCCGCACCGACGCAGCACCCGAAGGCATCCGCTGGTTCGATCTCGAGCACGGCCGCGTCGTCATCTGCGAATTCCCCGACTCGGCCTGCGCCGGCCGGCTCCTCTCGCGGCGCGCCCGCGAGCTCCTGCTCTCGGTGCTCGGCGACGATTTCGCGCTGGCCGCAACGCCGACCCGCGACGCGCTCCTCGCTTGCTCCACGGCCGACGGCGAAGGCGCGGCCTGGCTGCGCGACGAAGCCGCGCGGCGATTCGCGGAAGGGCCATTCCCCATCTCCCCCACGCTGTGGACGATCGGTCTCGACGTGCTGCGCGTGGCCGATCCCGATCGCGGTCCGTCGGAGAAACAGTGATCGCCTTGGTGGCCATCGCGCTGCTCGCGCAGCCGGCGATTCCCGCGCCCGCCGCCGACGAGGACCCGGCCGACGTGCAGGCCCGCGTGCGATACGAACGCGCGGTCCGTGCCGATTTCGACGGTCGCCGCGAGGATGCCGTCCGAGAAGCGCAGGCCTGCATCGCGGCCCAGCCCGACGGCCGCTTCGCTTCTGCCTCGCGCTCGCTGATCGGACGCCTGAACGGCGTCGAAACGGCCGCGGTGCGCAGCACGGGAGTCGGTCCACGCACCGAGCTGGTGATCAGCTCGACGCTGACCGGGCTCTATCTCTCGAGCCTGGTCGCCTCCGCCACCGACGCCGGCCAGAAAGGCTTCGTCGCCTGGCTGATGCTCGGCACCGGCGGCGCGCTGGTGGGATCGATCTTCGCCACCGCCGATCGCCACGTGCCGCAGTCGATGCCGCAGATGCTGCAGAACGGCGTCGGCTACGGCACCTGGGCGGCACTGATCGGCGAGTCCCTCGACAACAATTTCTCCAACCATCATCCGGAGGGCGTGGTCGCTGCGATTGCCGCGGGCGGCGCGATCGCGGGCCTCGTCGCCTCGCCGTATCTGACCGGCGGCGATTCCGGCGCGATGACCTCGGCGATGATCTACGGCGGCGCGATCCCGACCGCGATCGTCTACATCGCCGGCGGCGACAAGAACGCCACTCGAACCTACCAGTGGACGGCGTTGATCGGCTCGACCGCCGGCATCGCCGTCGGCCCGGTCTTGAACAGCCGGCTGCACTGGTCGCGCGGCCGGTGGAACCTGGTCTCCCTCGGCGGCGGCGTCGGCGCGCTGATGGGCGGCGGCATCGCGGTGCTCACCGACGCGACCGGCCAAGGGGCGACCGCCCTCGCCACCGGCGGCGCCATCGCCGGCCTGCTGCTGACCGGCTGGCTCACCACCGATTTCGGCATTGACGAGCCCCGCCCCGGCTCTGCCGGCCTGTTGCACCTCGAAGACGGCAAGCTCTCCGCCGGAAACGCTTTCGGCGCGCTCGCCCCCGCCCGTTTCCTCGACAAGAACGCCGCGTTACTGACCATCGCCGACGGAAGATTCTGATTGGGGACACCCTTGCGGGACACCCTTGCGGGGACACCCACTGGAGGGTGTCCCGCAAGGGTGTCCCGCAAGGGTGTCCCCAAATTCCGCCTATTCAGGGCGGAGCGATGCCGGCGAGCAGCGCCCCGAAGCGCTCGATTTCAATCGCGATTTCCGGGTCGTGCAGCCAGTCGGTGGGAAAGTGCCGCTGCGCGCGGAGGTACGCGTCGAGCTGCACGTCGCGCCCGTAGAGGGCGGAGGCCGCCCGCACCGCGTCGACCAGCTCCGCCCGCGCCGTCTCGGGCGTCGACAGGTTGAACTGCGCGGCCTCCAGATGCCGCCCGGCTTTCGCCACGGCGACACTTTCATCAGCCGATAGAGCGTCGCCCGCGTCTCGAGAAAGATGCGCTTGTCGGAAGTCCGCAGCGCCGGCAGCGCGCGCGTGCGCGAGAAAGCGTGCAGATCCTTGAGCGCGTCCTGCAGCGCCGGAATGATGCGCTCGTCGTTGGCCGCGCCGATCCGCTTGGTGTGGCCGCGGAAGAGAAACGCCAGGTTCGACGTCGCCTGCCGCACGATCAGCCCCGACTCGAGGTCGCCCAGGTACCCCGGCACCACGTCCTGCCGATCGACCTCGGCGACGAAGCTGCAGACCTGGAAGATCAACTCGCCCAGCCCGGCGCGGACCCGGCCGCGGAATTCGAGCAGGTCGCTGATCAGCATCCAGGGATCACTGACGACTTGCGGATTCCGCAGCCGCTCGCCGAGGTGGGCCACGTCGCGCCGCATCCCCGTGCAGACCGCCGCCACCAGCTTGGCGATCTCGGTCTCGGTATCGAGCGGCCCTTCGTCGACCGGCTCGTCGTCCGCTTTGGCCGGCCCGAAGGCATCGTCGAGATTGTCGAGCGCGTCCTTTTCCGGCGGCGGCGGGAACTCCGCGCTGTGGCTGGCGATCAGCTCGTTGACGCTTTGCACGGTCGTGCTCATCACCGGCGCCAGCTCTTCCCAGAGCGCGAGGGTGTGACCGCCCTGCTCCTCGTCGGCCTCGTGGCGCACCAGGTCGACGTCGGCGAGCTTGAGGATCGCTTCCGCCGAGGCCAGCAGCAGCCTCGTCACCCGCTCGCGAAGGTCGTCCTCGAACCGCCCGGCGACTTCCAGGAGCCGCCCCTCGACGGCCATGTCGGCCCGATCTTCGGGGGAAAGCATCGTGGTGCCGTCCGCGGGCATCGTAGAACCTGCTAGCACAGCATCGTCCGGAGGGCGAACCGGTGGAGCATCGGCAATACGGGAAAAGTGGACTGAAAGTGAGCGCATTGAGCCTCGGCGCGATGACGTTCGGCGAGGCCAGGGGCTTCATGAAGGGCGTCCACTCTGACGACGCCGAAGCCCGCCGCGTCTTCGACGCCGCTCTCGACGCCGGACTCGATACCGTCGATACCGCCAACGGTTACGCCGAGGGCCGCAGCGAGGAATTGCTCGGGCAGTGGATGAAGGGCCGGCGCCACGCGGTGACGCTGGCGACCAAATGCCGGTTTCCCACGCTGGGCGGGACGGCGCCGATGCATCCCAACGAGTACGGCCTCTCGCGCCAGAGCATCGTCTGGAACTGCGAGCAGTCGTTGAAGCGCCTGCAGACCGATACTATCGATTTATATCAAGTACATATGCAGGACGGCAGCGTGCCGATCGAAGAGACGCTCCGGGCGCTCGACGATCTGCAGCGGTCCGGCAAAGTCCGCTACATCGGCTGCTCGAACTACACCGGCTATCGCCTGACCGAGTCGCTCTGGGCGGCCGACCGCCGCGGCCTTTCCCGCTACGAGGGCGTTCAACTGCAGTGGAGCCTCGTCGCGCGCGATGCCGAGCGCGAGTTGATCCCGGCCGCCCGCGCCTTCGGCCTGGGCGTGCTCGTCTGGAGCCCACTCGGCCGCGGCTTCCTCTCCGGCAAGTACCGCAAGGGCCAGCCGCCGCCGCCCGGCACGCGGCTCGAGTCGTGGAAGGACAGCTGGGCGATGACCGCGACCGATCAAAACTGGCGCACGCTCGACGCTCTGCTCTCGGTCGCCCAACGGCACGACGCAACGCCGGCCTCGGTGGCACTGGCGTGGCTGCTGGCCAGACCGGAAGTCTCGAGCGTCCTGGTCGGCGCGCGCAACTTGCAGCAATTACAGGACAATTTACGTGCGCTGCAAGTGAAGCTGACCACGCAGGACGTGAAGGAGCTGGACGACATCAGCGCGCCTGCATGGGGCTACCCGTACAACTTCATCGGAACCCGGGAGCCTTGGTAGGGACGACCGAGGGGTCAGTGGGGCGGAAACCTGAGCTCGCCCTTCCACTTCACGGCGACCGGCTTCCCGTTCTGCGTCGCCGGCTGGTACGAGCAGGTGGCGAGGAATGCGCGGATGGCTTTCACCGCGCCGGCGGTCGCATCGCCCGTGACGCTGATGTCCTTCACTTTGCCTTCCTCGGTAATCACGTAGTCGAGGACCAGCCGGCCGCTCGCGCGATCGCGCTCGCCCAGCCGCGGCCCGCCCTTGCGACACTTCTTCCGCACCGGCGGCACCGTTCCCTCGGCGAACGTCGCCGGCTGCTCCTTCGCCAGCTCGGCCTCTTCGGGGACGAGCTGCTCGTGCGCGCAGGCGCAGAGCAAGACCGCAAGGAGGAACCGCCTCTTCATCGCTGCTCCATGCTCGACACGCACATCTCGCGAATGCTCGACAGCCTCTTGTTCAGGGTGATCACCGCCGACGCCGCCGCCGAATCGGGCAAAGCGTCGATCGCCCGTTGCTCGAGGTTGATCGCGTCGAAACAGTTCCCCGAAAATGCCTGCAGTTGCGCCAGGATATCAAGCACGTCGGACCGTCCCGGCGCAAGCTGCGCAGCGCGGAGGGCGTGCTCGAGCCCCTCTTTCTTGCGGCCGCTGTTGCTCTCCGCCATGGCCAGGAGCGCGATCAGCGGCCCGTTCTGCGGGGCCAGCGCCGCCGCCTTCGCCAGCGAGGTGACGTCGTTCTGGCTGCGCTCGGCGAGCAGCGCCCACGATCGCCAGTCCCGCGGATGGACGGCGACAGCAGCGCGGGGATCGCCGCCCGACAGTTTCAGCGCCAGCGGGTTCGCCGGGTCGGCCGCCAGCGCCTTCGCGATCTCGGCATTCATCAGCGCCTTGCGCTCCGCCGAGGCGGCGAAACCGGGCGAGAGCCGGAACAGATCGGCGCGCAGCGCGTACACCTCGGCCCGATCCATCCGCTCCTCGACGATCTCGCCGCTCCACGCCGGCGCCGGCGCCGACGCGATGCGGACGCTGCCGGTCTTCCAGTACTCCTTCATCCCGCTGCGGATCGCGGAATCGCTCAGGTCGGGAAACTCCTCGCGAAAGGCCTGCTCCCAGCCCTCGCGCGTCAGCCGATTGAGGAAGCGATCGAAATTGTCCGGCCGCGTGTCGACCAGCCAGTGAACCAGGAGCCACGAAGCGCTCTCGAACGAATAGCCAGCCCCGGCGTCGAGGCTCTCCGCCTCGCGGCCGGTATGCAGGGCCTGCGCGTAGTCGAGGATCGGGCGCTCCTTGAGGTAATTCAGCCGCTGCTCGCTGAGGTCGCCGACGCGGAGCTTCCGGCTGAACCTCTCGAACCGCAGCGTCTCGAGGTAGCAGGCGATGCCCTCCGCCAGCCAGCGCGGCTTGACCACCAGGAACTCGTCGGTGATGACGTGCGCCAACTCGTGCTTGAGCACGTCCTGCTCGCCGAACTCGTGGTCGGCGGAGAGGACCATCATCTGCTCGTCGAAGGCGTCGCCGGTGACGAATCCCTCCAGCCGCTCGACGGCGAATTCTTCCAGCTCGTGCCGGTTGGCCAGCTCGATCACCACCGTCTTCCGCAGCGAGGGCCGCGTCGAGTGCCAGGCGGCGACGAGCAGCGCCGCGCGGCCGCGCTCGAGCTCCGACACGGCGGCGCGCGCGTCGTCGAGCGGCAGATCGGTGCGGAACACGAAATGCTCGCTCTGCAGCTCGAGCCAGTTGGCCGGGTCCGTCGAGCGCGGGACGTGCGCGCAGGCGAGAAGCGCGAGCAGGAGGGCCGGACGGCGCATCGCGGCAAGGCTAGCCGCAGGAGCGGGCTTGACCCAAGGATCCCGTTTCAAAAACGTGTGGGGCGCGACCTTTCGGCCACGCCCCACGCCGTCGCAGTCGCTTCCTAATCAGGCAGCTTCGTCGAAATCGGCGAGATACCGGCTGAGGAAGTTCCGCGTGCTCTTCTCCACCTGCCGTACCCGTTCACGGGAGAGGCCCCACTCCTTGCCGAGCTCCTCCAGCGTGCGCGGATCGTCCTGCGTCAGGCGGTCACTCAAGATGTCCCAGGCCAGCTCGCCCATGCGCTTGCGAACCTTGCCCAGCGCGGTGCGGACGTTGTCGTTCTGCTCCGCCCGCATCAGCTGCGCATCCGGCCCCGGCCCTTCGTCGGCCAGCCGGTCGAGATGCGTCGCATCCGAGTCGCCGTCAGTGCCGAGCGTCTCTTCCAGCGAGATGTCCCGCGGCGGCAGGCCGCCGTTGGGCATGGTCCGGCGAACCGCGCTCGGCCCGTCCTTCAGGCAGCGCGTGATGTAGGCGCGAATCCACCACACCGCATAGGTGCTGAACCGGTTTCCCTTCTCGGGGTCGAAGTGCTCGATGGCCTTGAGGAGACCGTAGTTGCCCTCCTGCACAAGGTCCTCGAGCCTGACGCCGCGCCCCATGAACTTGCGCGCGACCGAGATGACCAGGCTCAGGTTGTGGACGACGAGCTGCTCCTGCGCGCGCCTGTTGCCCTTGCGGGCCTTCCGCGTCACCACCAGCTCGGTCTCGCGATCGAACGGCGGGTGCGCGCGGATCAACTTGATCAGCGGCGCAAGATCGTCGAATTCACTGCGGTCGCGCATCTTCCATCCTTCCTCTATCCCCCACTACCCAAACGCCTGTTTCTCCTCTTCGATCTGACTCACTAACGTTCGAACTGTTCACACATTCCATCAGATGCACGAGAAAGCCTTTTGTTGCGCATTTCGACTTGTGTCGTTATGACGCAGGGTCCTCTCCAGCCCTGATTTGACGCGCGGGGAGCGATTTCGGTGCAAAAAGCCCCCGCTTTCCATGAGCCTGTGCGGCGTTGGTTCGAGGCCTCGTTTCCCGGCCCTACGCGCGCGCAGGCCCTCGGCTGGCCGCCGATATTGGCGGGCCAGTCGACATTGCTGCTCGCGCCCACCGGCTCAGGCAAGACGCTCGCTGCCTTTCTGACGGCCATCGACCGCCTGATGTTCACACAGCCCCCTGACAAGAAGGCGAGATGTCGGGTGGTGTACGTCTCGCCTTTGAAAGCCCTCGCGGTCGATGTCGAGCGCAACCTTCGGGTACCCCTGGCGGGCATCGGGGCACAGGGCGGCGCGCTGCACCTTCCGACGGTCGCCATCCGCACCGGCGACACCCCGGCGAGCGAGCGGGCGCAGATGTTGCGCACACCGCCCGACATCCTGATCACGACGCCCGAGTCGCTCTATCTCATGTTGACCTCGCAGGCGCGGGAGATCCTGCGCTCGGTCGAGACGGTGATCGTCGACGAGATCCATTCACTCGTTTCGACTAAGCGCGGGGCCCATTTGTTCCTCTCGCTGGAGCGGTTGCAGGCCGGCCGTGAATTGCAGCGGATCGGGCTCTCGGCCACCCAGCGGCCTCTGGACGAAGTCGCGCGGCTGCTCGGCGGCGGCTCCGTTTCCGGCAGCGGCAAGAAGTGGAAGGCGCGGCCGGTGACGATCGTCGACGCCGGATCGCGCAAGCAGCTTGAAGTGCGGGTGGAAGTGCCAGTCGAGGACCTCTCGAAGCTGGGCGAGCTGGAGGAATTGCCGAGCGGCGATACCTCGCGCGGGCCGCAGCGGCGGAGCATCTGGCCGTCGATCCACCCCAGGCTGCTGGAGCTGATCCGCGCCCACCGCTCGACGATGATCTTCGTCAACTCGCGCCGGCTGGCCGAGCGGCTGGCGGCGGCCCTGAACGAGCTGGCCGGGTCGGAAGTCGCGCTGGCGCACCACGGCTCGGTCGCGCGCGAGAAGCGTCAGGAGATGGAGGACCGGCTCAAGCGCGGCGTACTGCCGGCGATCGTGGCGACCAGCTCTCTCGAGCTCGGTATCGGATCGAGTCGCCGCCGTCCATCGCCTCGGGGCTGCAGCGGATCGGCCGCGCCTCGCATCAAGTCGGCGGAATCCCCAAAGGGATCGTCTTTCCCAAGCACCGCGGCGACCTGCTCTGCAGCGCCGCGGCCGCCTCGGGCATGGCGCTGGGACAGGTAGAGGAGACGTTCTACCCGCGCAATCCGCTCGACGTGCTCGCGCAGCAGATCGTGGCGTTGTCCTCGGAGGCTGTGTGGAAAGTAGACGACGTATACAATCTCGTCCGGCAGGCGGCGCCGTTCGCCGACTTGCCGCGCGCCTCGTTCGAGGGCGTGCTCGACATGCTCTCCGGCCGCTATCCATCGGACGAATTCGCCGAGCTGCGCCCGCGGCTGACCTGGGACCGCGTGGCCGGCACGCTCCGCGCGCGAGAGGGCGCGGGCCGAGTGGCGGTCGCCAACGCCGGCACCATTCCGGACCGCGGCCTGTACGGCGTCTTCTACTCGACCGGCGACGGCAAGCAGCGCCGCGTCGGCGAGCTCGACGAGGAGATGGTCTTCGAATCGCGCGAGGGCGACGTCTTCGTCCTCGGCGCGTCGTCATGGCGGATCGAGGAGATCACCCAGGAAAAAGTGATGGTCACGCCGGCGCCGGGCGTGCCGGGAAAGATGCCGTTCTGGCACGGCGACCGGCCGGGGCGGCCGCTCGAGTTCGGCATCCACGTCGGCAAGCTCTCGCGCGAGCTGGTGCGCGCTCCGAAACCGAAGGCCCTGCAAAGGCTGCGCGAGGAGCACGGCCTCGACGAGCGTGCGGCGCGTAATCTGCTGGCCTACCTGCATGAGCAGGCCGACGCGACCGGCGAGGTCCCGAGCGACGAGACGGTCATCGTCGAGCGCTACGTCGACGACGTCGGCGACTGGCGGGTCTGCGTGCTGACGCCCTTCGGAGCGCGGGTGCACGCGCCGTGGACGACGGCGGTGACGCGGCGGCTCGAGGAGTCGCGCGGCCTCGAGGTCGAGACGATGTGGACCGACGACGGCATGGTCTTCCGCCTGCCCGAGACCGACGCCCCGCCGGAGCCGGAGCTCTTTTTCCCGAAGGCCGACGAGGTCGAGGACCTGGTCGTGCAAGCACTTGGAACCACGTCGCTTTTCGCCGCGCGCTTCCGCGAGAATGCGGCCCGCGCCCTGCTGTTGCCGCGCCGCCACCCGGGCCGGCGCAGCCCGCTCTGGGCCCAGCGCAAGCGCGCGCGCGATCTGCTGCAAGTAGCCTCGCGTTACGGCTCGTTTCCGCTGCTGCTCGAGACCTATCGCGAGTGTCTGCGCGACGTCTTCGATCTGCCCGCGCTGCAGGAAGTCCTGCGCAAGGTGCAGGACCGCCGCGTGCGGGTGACCTCGGTCGAGACGCGCACGCCCTCGCCGTTCGCGTCGTCGCTGCTCTTTTCCTACGTGGCGAACTTCATCTACGACGCCGACGCCCCGCTGGCCGAACGGCGCGCACAGGCGTTGAGCGTCGACCAGACCCAGCTGCGCGAATTGCTCGGCGACGCCGAGCTGCGCGAATTGCTCGACGCCGACGCGATCGAGCAGCAAGTAAACTTCGCGCAACGGCTCGCCAGGCCCGCTCGAGGCATCGACGGCCTGCACGATCTGCTGCTCCAGCTCGGCGATCTCAGCGAGTCCGAAATTCGCGCGCGCTTCGAAGGAGAAGCGCCGCTCCAGGATCTCGCCGAACAGCGCCGCGCATTCTCGTTCACGCTCGCGGCCGAGAAGCGATGGGTCGCGGCCGAAGACGCAGCGCGCGTGCGCGATGCGCTCGGTGTCCCGCCGCCGCCCGGCCTGCCGCACGAGCTGCTCGAGCCGGTGAAGGACCCGCTCGGCGACCTCGTCTCGCGCTGGGCGCGCACGCACGGGCCGTTCCACGCCGAGGACCTCGCGGCGCGCTGGGGCATCGGCGTGGCCGTGGTGCGGGCGGCGCTCGAGCATCTGGCCGAACAGGACCGCGTGCTCGAAGGCGAGTTCCTCCCCGGCGGCCGCGGCCGCGAATGGGTCGACGCGGAAGTCCTGAAAGCTCTGAAACGGCGGTCGCTTGCGCGATTGCGCAAGCAGGTCGAACCGGTCGAGCCGGAAGCTCTAGCGCGCTTTCTCGCCGACTGGCAGGGCATCGCCCGTCCACGCCGCGGCCTCGACGCGCTGCTCTCCGCTTGCGAGCAGCTCCAAGGTGCGCCGCTGGTGGCCAGCTCGCTGGAACGCGAAGTGCTCGCTGCGCGCGTCCTTTTGAAGCCGGGCGATATCGACGTGCTCTTCTCGGCGGGCGAGCTGATCTGGCGCGGCATCGGGCCGATCGGCAGCCGCGACGGCCGGATCGCGCTGTTCCTGACCGATCACTATCGGCTGCTCGCGCCTCCGCCGGTGCCCGCGCCGGGCGACCTGTGCGAGAAGCTGCGGCACGAGCTGCGCAAGCGGGGCGCCTCGTTCTTCGCCGATCTGCAGACCGCGACCGGCGCCTTCCCGGCCGACCTGCTCAAGGCGCTCTGGGACCTGGTGTGGTCGGGTGAAGTCACCAACGACACGCTTGCGCCGCTGCGCAGCTACATGCGCGGCGAGCCGCGCGATGACCGGCGCGACCGGCGGTTCGGCGTTCCCTTCCGCTCGCGCCGCGTCGCGCCACCAGGCAGCGAAGGGCGCTGGTCGCTTCTGCCCGAGCCTCGCGGGACCGCGACCGAGCGTGCCGCGGCGCTGGCGCAGACGCTGCTCGCCCGGCATGGGATCGTCACTCGCGAAGCCGCGCAGGCCGAAGAGATTGCCGGCGGATTTTCCGCCGTCTACCCGGTGCTCAAGGCGATGGAGGACGCCGGCCGCGCTCGCCGCGGATATTTCGTCGCCGGCCTGGGCGGCGCGCAGTTCGCCGTGCCGGGCGCGGAAGAGCGGCTGCGCAGCTTCCGCGAGCCGGCGGAGGAGCCGCTCACGCTGGTGCTCGCCGCCACCGACCCGGCGAATCCCTACGGCGCGACACTGCCCTGGCCACGCCGCGAGGGCGACGGCGACGCCCGCGCGCAGCGAGCCGCGGGCGCGCAAGTCGTACTCCACGACGGCGCGCTCGTCGGCTGGCTGGGCCGTGGCGAGCACAATCTGCACACGTTCCTGCCGGCGGAGGAACCCGCCCGTAGCCACGCCGCCCGCGCCCTGACGCAGGCCCTTGCGGCACAGGTCGACAGCGGCCGCCGCAAGGCGTTCCTGATCGCCCGTGTCGACGGCGAGGACGTCGCCTCGTCCCCACTCGCTCCCTTCCTGAAGGAAGCCGGCTTCACCGCCGGCCTGAAAGGCTACCTGAAACGCGCTCCGCTCCCACGCGCCGTCGCCGAACCGGCGCCTCCCGAAGAGTTCGAAGAGGACGACTAATTCGGGGACACAATACGTATTTCCCGGTACGCCAGCGCGTCCTCGACGTCGAATCGCGCGGCAAGAACCTCCTGATCCACTTCGAGGAACGCACGCTTCGCACGCACTTGATGATGCACGGCGCGTGGCACCTTTACCGTGCCGGCGAGAAATGGCAGCGCCCGGCGCGCTACGCCCGCGACCGCGTCTACGGCCGCCTCGGCCGGCCCTGCCTCGTCTGCGGCAGCGACATCATGTCTCGCCGGACATCGCGGATTTCGTACTACTGCCCGTCCTGCCAGAAGTGATAGATCATCCCCTCGATGGGCTCGGTCGAAAACCTCCTCAACTGGGGCGTCGCGCTGCGGTTCGTGGCCATCGGCACCTACGCCGCCGCGTTCGTCAGCTACGCCGCCCGCCTCGCCGTGCAGCGGCTCAAGCTCGACCGCGCCGCCACCGGACTCGCCGCGCTCGGCGTCGTCACGCACACGGCGTACCTCGTCACCCGCTGGATCGCCGCCGGCCAGATCGAAATCCTCGCCCGCGAATCCACCGGCGACGTCCTCTCCAGCTACGACCGCTTCTGGTTCATGGTCTCGCACCCGCCCTACACGAACCTGTTCGACGCTTTGAACTTCGTCGCCTGGGCGATGATGGTCTGCTACCTGATCATCGAGCGCAAATGGGGCTTGCGCGTCGTCGGCGTCCTCGCCGTCGCGCTCGCACTGGTCGCGATGGGCGAAGCCTCGCTCGTCACCGACAAGCAGATCGAGCCGCTCGTCCCCGCCCTGCAGAGCTACTGGATCCTGATCCACGTCGGCATGCTCTTCGTCAGCTACTCGCTGT
>VBLM01000170.1:0-3069 GCA_005879095.1 Deltaproteobacteria bacterium | reverse complement strand
TCCAGAGCCGTCTCCACGCCGGCAAGCTGCTCGATGTCACCACCGCCGTGCACACGATGGTGGGGGACAAGGCGGTGAAATTCCTCACCCCGGTCGCGGGCGTCGGGCCGTTCCTGCTCGGCGCGATCGTGCTCTTCGTGATCGGCGCGGCCGTCTACTGGCGCGAGCGCGAGCGGCCCGAAGAGGGCGTGAAAGCGCGCGGTTACAAGCTGATCGCGGCCGGATTCGCGCTTCTCACGCTCGGCCTCGCGCTGCTCGTCTACCGTATCGTGAACAGCCCTGAGATCGTCCTGCCCGAGGGCGTCCGCCTCGCGCCCGGCGAGCACGGGCCGTTCCGCCTCTCGCTCGCCTCCAACTACGCGCTGGGCCTGATCGCGCTCGTGTGGGGTACGACGCTGGGCTTCCTCTTGACGACCCCGCTGCGCGATCGCATTTCGGAAGGCCTCCCCGATCCGCGCAAGCTCGAGGACATCACCTATCGTGTGATCATCGCCGGCTGGCCGCTGCTCACCATCGGCATCGTGATGGGCGGCATGTGGGCCAACGAAGCCTGGGGCCGCTTCTGGGGCTGGGATCCGAAAGAGACCTGGGCGCTGATCACCTGGGTGGTCTACGCCGGGTATCTGCACACCCGGATCACGCTCGGCTGGGCCGGCAAGCGGCCCGCGGCCATCGCCGTTTTCGCCTTTGCGGTCGTGGTCTTCACGTTCATGGGCGTGAACCTCGGCCTCACCGGCGAGGGGCTGCACACCTATGGTGCCGGCTGACCTCGTCAAGGCAGTGGTGGGCCTGGTCTTTTTTCTCCTGGCGACGGTCGCGCGGGCGGACCCTCCGCCGAAAAGCAGCACCTCCGGGCTCGCGTTGGCGGCCGGCCTCGGCTACCAGACCCCGTTCCTCGGGGCACAGGCCGCCTGGTATCAGCAACTCTCGCCCGCTCTGAGAATCGCCCCGTGGGTCGGCGGCGGCTTTCCCGGCCTGGCAGGCGGACTGATGTTCCTCGCCGGCGAACGACACCGGCTCGTGCTCGACCTGTCGTATGGAGCGGTCGGCGCGCTGGTCAGCGGGGGCACCGACACGGCGACGACCACGCGAGTCTGGTACGGCGGCTCCCTCGCCGCCGGGTACGAGTTCATGGCCGACGGCGGCTTCTTCGTCCGTCCGATGCTCGGTTACTCGCTCGCCCGCGACGGCTCCAGGGGAGGAACGTTTCAGCTCGCGATCGGTTACAAGCTCTTTTGAGTCCGAATCAAGTTGGCGACGGGCAGCTCAGATTTGCTTGTAGAGCTGCTCCGCCAGTGAAGTCAGTTCGGGCGCGGCCTTGAGCTTGCCGACCCAGCGGTCCGGTACCTGCGACTTGCCGAATTTGGCCCCGAGCAGCGCTCCCGCCACACAGGCGTTGGTGTCGGTATCGCCACCGCGCGAGACGACGGTGACGAGGCCCTCTTCGACGGACGTAGCGGCGACGAGCGCGCTGAAGGCGAGCTCCAACGTGTGGAGGACGAAACCGCGGTCCTCGCCGTCGACGTTCAGATCGGCCGGCTTGCGCAGCGCGCCGCGCTCGATGGCCGCCAGCGCGTCGTCCGAATGCGCACCCGCAGCGGTGGCCGCGCGCGAGACCGCCTCCTCGGCGTCCTTCCCGCCGCGCACGAGCAGCGCGACCGCCGTCGCCACGCCGACGCACGCCCCGACGCAGCGCGCGTCGTAGTGCGTGATGCGCGAGGCCGCGACCGCGTCGTCCGAGAGGCCGTCGAGGTTCTTCACGTGGAGCAGGCCGATCGGCGCGCAGCACATCACGCTTCCGTTGCCTGCCGCCTTGCGGCCCGAGTCTTCCCAGGCGATGGCGCCCGACTGCGACGGCGGCTCGCCGGCCCGCAGGTTCTCCAGCGCCGATCGCGTCAAATTGCCGATATCTTTCGGTTTTCCGGCAAACCATTTGAGCAGGCCCTGGGCGACGTCGTCGACGTCGAGCCGCTTGCGCGAGACGATCGACCGCAGGAGCACGAGCGTGAGGTCGATGTCGTCGGTCGGCTCGCCGGCCGCCCATCCGTTGCCGCCGGTGATCTCGCGCGGCGTGCCGACGTCGGCAGCAGTCTTGCTCTCGTGCGGCGCGCCGAGCGATTCGCCGGCCGCCGCCCCGAGCAGGGCGCCGATGAAGCGGCTCCTTTCGTCGATCTGCGTCTGGGTGATGGCGTTGGGGTGCTTCTTGAGCAGATTCGGATCCGGCCGGAACGAGCCCATGTGGTTCCCTCCCCCGCAATCAACCTACCACGCGCCGAAGCTCCGTCTCTACGAAGTGCAGCCGGTCGTTGCCCCAGAAGCTGCGCTCGCCGACGAAAATGGTCGGCACGCCGAAGACGCCGCGGGCGAGCGCGAGGTCGGTGTTCCTGCGCAGGGCGTCCTTCACCTCCTGCGCGTCGGTGCGCGCGACCAGCGCCTTGCCGTCGAGGCCGGCGGCGGTGAGCGCGCTCTCGATCGCCTCCGCGTCGGAGATGTCGTTGCCGTCCGCCCAGTAGGCGCGAAAGAGGGCGTGTATGGCCTCGGCGCCCTTTCCCTGCTGGTCGGCGGCGATGCAGGCGCGCAGCGCCCGGATGCTGTTCACCGGAAAGACTTTGGGGATCTGCATCGGGACCCCGTACTGCTTCGCCCAGCGGGCGGTGTCCTCGGACATGTACTTGAGCTGCTGCGGCGGCGGCAGCTGGTGGCCGGTGGCCTTGCGCAGACCGCCGAGCGTGACCGGGACCAGGCGCGCCCTGGCGCCGGTGCGCTGTTCGATGCCGGCGAGTTGGGTCGAGGCGAGGTAGCTGTAGGGGCTGCCGAGGTCGAAGAAGAAGTCGAAGGTCGCCATGCGCGGGATGTAGCGCGCGTCTAACGATGCGGCAACACCGGGATGTCGGACCCGCGCGATATAATCGGACTCGGGTGGGGCACGGGAGCCCCTATAGAGAGACGCGTGCTCAAAATCTGTCCCATCTGCCGCAGGACCTGGTCGGGCGGCCGCGACTGTCCGCACTGCGGCGAGGGACATCCGCTCATCGACGTCGCCGGCGAGCAGGGCCGCCGCACCTTCCT
>VBLM01000780.1 GCA_005879095.1 Deltaproteobacteria bacterium | reverse complement strand
ACGGCCGATGATCTGCGCGCCCACCGGAAGTCCTGCACTCCGCGCATCGACGTTCGCCGCCAGGCGGCCGAGCATGCCGCGCGGATCGTCACGGCGCGCTTCGTCCTCGCGCACGCGCGCGATCGGAACTACCCCGGCGGGCAGCTGCGCGATGTTCCAGAGCATGCTCGCGCTCGCGGCGAGCAGGAAATTTTTCGCGCCGCCGTGCGGCAGCGCGGGCGTGGCGAACGGCGGAGAAACGATCAGATCGATGGCGGCCGCGTCCATCGCAGCAAGGACTTCGAAGCGCCAGGCGCGGATCTCGCCGGTCAGCCGCCAATACTCCTCGACCGGCTTGCGTCCCAGCGCGCGCAGCGTCCGGGCCGGCAGCTCGTCGGCGAGCACCGACGCGATTGCCTGACGCAGCAGCGACGGCAGCCGTGCGATGCGCATCAGCGAGCCCAACACCGGATCGATCGGCTGACCGCGCAGCTCGCGGCGCAGGCGGGCGCCGCCGTCGGCGCTCATCGCGGCGAGCTGGAGGAAGATCGCTTCGCGGGCGCGCGGCGGATTCCAGGGAATGATCTCGCAGCCGCGCTTGAGCAGCGCATCGCCGGCGCGACGCACCGCGCGCTGCACCGCGAGCGACGGCGTCAGCACGCCATCGTCGATGAGAAGCCCGATGCGCGGCCGTCCCAGCTCGACCGCGGCGAATTCGAATGGAGGTACGCGTCCGTCGAGCTGCGACATGCGCTTGGGGTCGAGGGCCCCGAAAAAGAACTGCAGGTCGCCCGCCGTCCTGGCGAGCGGACCGCACATCGCCCGCACGGCTTCCTGCCCGGCGATCCCGGTCGCGATCCCGCGCATGGGCAGGCGATCGAGCGTGGGCTTGATCCCTGCGACGCCGCAGAAGTGCGCGGGGACGCGGATGCTGCCGCCGATGTCGGTGCCGATCCCGAGCGGCGACATGCCGGAGGCGATGGCGGCGCCCTCTCCTCCCGACGAACCGCCCGGCGTGTGCTTTGTGCTCCAGGGATTCGCGCTCTGGCCGAAGACGGGATTGCGGCTTTCGGCGAAGAGACCGAGTTGCGACAGATTCGTGCGCCCGATGATGATCGCGCCGGCCTCTCGCAGAACCGTCACCATCGCTGCGTCGCGCGTGGCCCGGACCGCGGCGCGTCCGACCACACCAAAAGTGGTGGCCTCGCCCGCAATGTCGAGGTTCTCTTTCACCGAGACGGGCAGGCCGTGGAGCGGACCACGCCGCGGCTCTTTGTCGGCACGCTCCGCTTCCGCCAGCGCGCGCTCGCGAAAGACCTGGGTGAACGCGTTCAGCGCCCGGTCGTGCTGCTCGATGCGCTCGAGATGCGCCGCGACCACCTCGCGCGAGGAAAGCTCCTTGCGCGCCATCAGCCGGTACAGCTCGGCCGCGGACAGGTCGCAGGGCGAGCGCCTCGGTTCAGGAATCGCTGCGGATTCGGCCATAGGCGCATCCTGGAGCGATTCCGGCGCCGGCGCATCGGGCGAATCTCCGACGGCGTCGGGGCATCCAAAATTGGGACGAAGGACGAGTTCTGCCTTTCGATAACCGAAACAATTTTGCAAAACGCGCTTCGTTTGACACGAGGTTTGCGAGCCTTACGTTGCGCAGCGGAGGAGAAGACTTTTGGAAAACCTGCCCGAAAAGCTCCCCGTATCCGTCCTCGAAGACGCGGTGCTGCTGCCTGGCGCCGTCGCTCGCCTGGAGACCGACGCCAAAGGGACTGCGTGGGCGCGGTCTGCCGCGCGGTCCGACGAGCGGCGCGTGGCGGTTGCGCTCAGCGACGACGAGGGCGACCTCGGCGTCAACGAGATCGCCTCGCTGGCGCGGATCGAGGCGGTCGCGCCGGACGGCGGCGTGATCGTGTCGGTGTTCGGCCGCGTGCGCATCAAGGAGATGGACGAGGGCGAGCCGGTCCCGCGGGCGCGCGTGGAACTGATCGAGGCGACGAAAGCGACCGGCACCGAAGTCGAGGCGCTGGCGCTCGAAGCGCGGCGGCTCGCGCGCGACATCCTTGCCCTGCTGCCGGCGGTGCCGGCGGAAGTCGGCCGCTCGCTCGACGAGATCCGCGATCCCGGAGCACTCGCCGACGTGCTCGCGCACCACGTGCCGGCCGAGGC
>VBLM01000175.1 GCA_005879095.1 Deltaproteobacteria bacterium | reverse complement strand
CACACCGGGTGGCCGTGACTCGGAGTTCAAGTCGATGCGACCTCTTCGGTTTGCCGCCCTGGTGTTGGGTCTTGGACTGGCCGCGTGCGGGGGACACGCATCGAACCCGGGCGACGACATCACCAACGGCGGCGGCGACGCCGGCGACGTGACCGGCAAGGCCTGCGGCTTCGATACCGACTGCAACCCGCCCGATTACGTCTGCGACACCGTCAGCCAGACCTGCGTGCAAGGCTGCGGGCTGAACCCGAACTGCCCGCCCGGAAAGGTCTGCAACCAGGCGACCGGACGCTGCGTCATCGGGACCCAGGGCGGCGGCGGCGACGGTGGTCCCGACGGCGGGACGGACACCGACGCGGGTACTGGCGTGGCTTCGGACACGCTCTGCCAGGCCTGCACGGTCAACGCCGATTGCCACGGCGGCGGCCTCTGCGTCTCCAACTCGCAGCACACGCAGAACTTCTGCACCCAGGACTGCAGCGCAGATCCTTGCCCGACGGGCTACATCTGCACGCTGGACCGCACCGGCACCAAGCACCAGTGCTACCCGTCCACCGGCGACTGCAGCGGCGTGATCGGCAACAATCACGACGGCGGCGTCGGCGGCACCGACGGCGGCCCGGTCAACGACCCGAACGTCCCCAGCGACAACCCCAACGGCTGCGGCTTCTGCGGCCAGTGCAACGTCAACAACGACTGCGTCACCGGCTCGGTCTGCGCCAACGGCACCTGCGCGACAGGCCCCTGCAACAGCTGGCTCGACTGCGCGCTGACCGGCGCGTACCTGTCGCGCTGCTCGGACGTCGGGCTGCAGCAGAAGTACTGCCTCCCGATCCTCGGCCAGTGCATCCCGCTGCCGGGGCCGCTCGCGCCGCTCTCGGGCGACATCGGCTGCGTCCCGAGCGGCGTCAACCCGAACTGCGCCGTCCCCAGCCTGCCGGCCAACTCCCTCGGCGCCAACGTTGGCGTGACGCAGAACGTGAATCCCAAGCCGCTGCTGGCTACCGAGGACAGCATCGCCATCGACAGCCAGGGCCGGATGGCCATCGGCTACATCGGCGTCGACGGCTCAGGCAACAGCTACATGGGCGTCTCGCAGTCCACCGACAACGGCGCGACCTGGCAGGACAAGGGCAAGATGGCGGCCACCACCAGCGTCCAGTCGGACCCGGTGCTGGTCGTTTCGAAGTGGAGCGACGGCTCGGGCGCGCACGAGCGGATGCACTACGTCTGGGTCGGGTACACCATCGTCCAGCAGGGGACATCGTTCGTCCCGACCGACATGTTCATGGAGTCGTCGTACTCCGTCAACGGCGGCGCGACCTGGTCGGCGGGCATCAAGGCGACCACCACCACCGACAACAACAGCGGCGCGCTGCTGCTCGACAAGCCGTGGATCGCGGTCTCGCCGGACGCCTCGCAGACGCTGATGCTGACCTTCTCGGTCGGCGACAACTCGCAGCAGCACATGTACGCGGTGACTTCCTTCGACCATGGGCTGTCGTGGACGCCGAAGGTCGCCATCGAGAGCGGCACGAACGATTTCGGGCACAACCTCGGCATGCCGGTCTTCGATCCGGCGGACCCGACCGGGAACACCGTGTATGAGGTGTTCGTGACCTACCAGACGGTCGAGGCCGGGCCGGCGAACTCGATCTCGCTGGTCAAGAGCACCGACAAGGGCGCGCACTGGGGCGCGCCGATGACGGTTTCCGCTTCCGACGACCAGGTGCTGTTCGAGCCGCCCTCGATCAGCGTGGACAAGAATCACCATTTGTATATCGGGTATACTTCTGCGCCCGGCTCGGCCGGTTCGGCCGGCTCGCGGTACTGGGATGCGATGGTCGCGACCGTCGATATTTCCGGCGCGACGCCGGTGGTGGCGCGTCGGGGCCGGGTCTCCGACGACCAGGGCGACTGCTTCCAGCATTTCCACGTCATGACCACCGTCGACCAGGCGACCGGCCGCGTCTTCGCCGGCTGGCTCGACAACCGCGACGGCGGCAAGGGGAGCACCTGGTACTCAGTTTCCAACGACGGCGGCGCGACCTGGGGCGCGAACAAGCGCGTCAGCGACACGCCGTACACGTTCAACCCGGACCACCAGAACGCGCAGCTCAACTTCCTCGGCGACTACTTCGGGTTCATCTTCGATGGGTCCAAGTTGCGGATTTCATGGAGCGATCCGCGCGACGGCACGTCGAGTCAGGTGTTTTACGCCGGCGGTGTGCCTTAGAATCGGCGGATGCCGTCTTCGCCCAGCCGTTCGCTCGAGACTTTCCCGAATCCGAAGCCGGAGCGGGATTACGAGATCCGCTTCGAGACCCCGGAGTTCACCTGCCTGTGCCCGATGACGGGCCAGCCCGACTTCGCGACCATCCGGATCAACTACACGCCCGACAAGACCTGCGTGGAGCTCAAGTCCTTGAAGCTCTATCTGTGGAGCTTCCGCAACGAGGGCGCGTTCCACGAAGCCGTCACCAACCGCATCCTCGACGACCTCGTCGCGGCCCTGAAGCCGCGCCGGTGCGAGGTAGTGGGCGACTTCCTCGTCCGAGGCGGGATCCACACCGTCGTAGTCGCGCGCTATCCCGACAAGTAAGATGGCCGCGTGAGCGGCGAGCTCCATCCGTTCGTGCTCCACTTCGCGGTGGGGCTACTGCTGACGGCCCCGATTTGCGACGTGCTCGGACTGGTGCTCCGGCGCGAGCCGCTGCTCTTCGCGGGCCGGTGGATGACCGTGACCGGAACCATCGCCGCGGTGATGTCGTTCATCACCGGGCTCGGCGCGGAAGCGTCGCTCGGACCGCATAGCGCGGCCGGAGAGGCGCTGCTGCATCTGCACAAGGCGCTCGGGATCGTGATGGTGCTGGTGTGGCTGCCGGTCGCCGTCTGGCGCGTTGCGTCGAAGCTGCCGCTGCCGCTGAAGGCGCGGACCATCTATCTCGCGGCGGCCTTTTCCGGCGCGGTCATCCTGACGGTCGAAACGGCTCTCGGCGGCGCGCTAGTCTACCGGCACGGAGTCGGCCTCTCCCCGTCCGCCCGCGCCGAACCGATGGTCCCCCCGACCGCCCGCGCACGATAAGGCTTCAAGCGCACCGCGAAGGCGCGGAGAGCGCGGAGATCTTTTTTTTTAAAAACCAAAAACCTCCGCGTCCTCCGCGTCCTCCGCGGCTCCGCGGTGCGCGTGAAGCCTTATTCCTCGAGATTCAGGTCCGCGAGATTGATCCGATTGCGACGCCTGCCGAAGAGCAGCTTGCCGAGGAGGAAGCCGCCGGCGAGGCCGGCCAGGATGAGCTGGCCCGGGTGCTCCTCGGCCCACGCCGCCACCTTGCGGCGGGCGACGTCGGCGTACTTGCGGCCGATCTCGATCCCTTGCTGGAAGGCCTCGATCTCTTCTTCGATCACGCTCTTCGCCGCGACCCCGCCGATCGGGAGCTGCGTGTTGCTGCGCGCTTCTGCCATGGTCACCTCGAGGTCGCTTTCGCGATCAGGACTCCGACCGCCGCCGCGCCGCAGAAGGTCGCCACCGGGTGGCGCCGGACGATGCTGCGCCAGTTGAACGTGTCGGAGACGTTGGCGCGCAGATCGCTCATCGACTGCTCGATTTCCTGTCGCGCCCGTTCGATGCCGGCCCGAATCGCCGCCGGATCCCTGCCCGTCTCTGCCATGTGCCTCTCCCTGAAAAATAGAAAAAATTTCTTTTCGATCGCCGACCAATCAGTGGACAGAAGATGCGCCGTTGGGTGGGGTCGTCGCCCCTGGCTCCGGCTGGCGCCGCTGCGAATCCGGACTGCGCGGGCTGAGCGAGCCCGTCGCCCCGGCCGTCGATCCCGACTTTCCGGCCGGAACGGCCTGGCTGTACGGCGGCCGCGCCGGACCTGCCCCCGTGTCGGGGACATCATGTAACGGCGCAGAGCGCCGCATTGGTGTCCCCCTTTCGACGACGGGCGAGACCGGCTGCGGCCTTTCCTTGAGCGACGCAAGCCACACCTTGTCCCGCTGTAATTCCTCGCCGGTCCGCGGCATCCCGACACGTTGCCGCATGATCTTGCGCAGGCCCGCCAGGCTGACCGCGCCGCCCACGCCCAGATTGACCACCGCGACAATGCCGAACGCCGCCCACAGCGGCAGCCAGACTCCGAGCAGGTACCCGATCGCCACCATCATGAGAAGGTACCCGGCGGCGAGCGCCGGCACCCCCGAGGCGCCGACGAGCAGGTCCCGCCCCATCACGCGCAGGTCGTCCTTGATCTCGGCGCGCGCCAGCGCGAGGTGCTCGCGGATCAAGGTCTGGAGACCGTCGATCAAACGCTGCAGCGCGTCTTTCGAGGGCATGGAAGACGGCATGCGCCAACGTAGGTACGGGTGTTTCCGGGCGCCAGATCAGTGCAGGAATGGACTTTCGGGGCCGCTGCCGCGCCGCTCCAGACCTTCTTCGAAGCACCGGATCAGGTACCCGATGAGCAGCAGGCTCGACCCGTTTTCCGCGGCGCGATCAGGCTCGCGCTCGATCAGGTTGGTCGCGTAGGCAATGAAAAACTCGGCCAATTCCTCGCCCGCGTGGCGGAGGATGAGGGCGTGCAGATCGTCGCGGTCCATGGCGCGGATCTGGCGGATGAATTCGACAGCCAACTCGCGCTTCCGCGCGGGATCCCTGATCTCAACCAGTGCCGGCCGCCCCATCGGCGTACGGTGGGTGCTGCCCGACGCGGGCGCAAGTGACCGATTTGACATCCGGCCGGTCGCGAGGAAAATCGCCACGGCTCACGAGACGGGAGGGGGCGGGATGTTCACGGGCGTGAAGGTGTTCTCGGCCACCAAGGCAAAAGAGCGGGACGACCTCGGCGAGCAGGTGACGCGCTGGCTACGGGCGAACGCGGACCTCGAGATCGTCGATCGCACGGTGGTTCAGTCGAGCGACAACGAGTTCCACTGCTTGACCGTCGTCCTGTTCTACAAACCCCGCAACGGCGCAGCTAAACCGTGAAAACAAAAGCAAAATCTCACCACAGAGGCACGGAGGGCACAGAGAAGCTTCTTACAAAAAGCCTCTGTGATCTCTGTGTCTCTGTGGTGTGATTTTGCTCTTAGCGGCGCAAGGGCTTCTTCGGTGCGGCGCGCGCTGCGGTCAATGACGGCCGGTGCGAGCCGTGGTCCTGGGCCACGCGCAGGCTGACGACGCCGATGACCACCGCGACGGCCGTGCCGATCCCGAGCCACGACCAGATCCCCGACTTGCCCGCCTTCCGGCGCGTGCGAGGAGCGAGGGCCAACGGGGTCGCGACGCCCGCCAGGGCCTCGAGTCCGTGTGCCAGCTCGAGCGCGCTGTGCGGCCGTGCCGCCGGCTCGAGCTCGAGGCAGCGCTCGATCAGCGCGTCCCAGCGCGCGTCGAGTCCGGAAACCACCTTGGTCGGCGGCGGAAAGCGCCCCACCGGCAATTCGCCGGTGAGCAGCTCGTACGCCATCACCCCGAACGAATAGAGGTCGGCGCGGTGATCGGCGCGCTTGGCATCCTTGCGCTGCTCGGGCGCCATGTAGTTGGCGGTCCCCATCGCGACGTGGCTCTGGGTCAGGCACTCGGCGCCCTCGGAATGCAGGCCGGCGAGCCCGAAGTCGAGCACCTTGGTGCGCAGGTCGGCCGTGACCAGGACGTTGTCCGGCTTGAGATCGCGGTGCACGACCGCTCGGGCGTGCGCGTAGGCCAGCGCGTGCGCGACCTGCGCCAGCAGTTTCGCCAGCTGCCGCGCCGTCGGGCGGTTCTTGTGCGCCCACAGCCGTAACGAAGTGCCCTCGATCAGCTCCATCGCGATGAAGACGTGCCCGCCCGCCTTGCCGCGGCCGACCAGCCGGACGATGCCGGGGTGATCGAGCTGCGCCATCGCCGCGGCTTCGCGGCCGAATCTACGGACGTAATCGGGCACCGCCGCCATCTGCGGCGTGAGGATCTTGACCGCCACCGGCTTGTTGTCCGACACGCGCGTACAACGGAATACCTCGCCCATGCCGCCCTGGCCGATGCGCTCGTGGACGAGGAACCCGTCGAGCGCGGGGAACGGGCTCTCGGGCTGTTTCGGAGCAGGAGGCGGCGGCGGTTTCGAGTCTTCGCGCTGGACTTCGAAACGGACGTTGCAGTGTCCGCAGCGGGCGAGGGCGCCGGCGACGAAGCAGCTCACGTCGCAGCGGATGTCGCAGTTCGGGCAGCGCTGAACAGCGCGTTTTTTCTGGGGCGGCGGCTGCGACTTGGCGTCGGTCGGCTCAGCCATGCCGGCAGCTTGCCCCAGCCGATCGATCCCGCAACTTTTCTTCCGTCAACTCAGGCTCGGTTCGGACTCGGGGTGACGCCGGCCGCCCGCGTTGGGGGGCGCCCTCCTCAGACATGCAGAAAGCGCTTGGGGTCCGTGCCCTTGTGCAGTTGGTCGGAGGCGCTTTCTGAACTCGTCGGTCGCCCCCCAATCGCCGGTCGTCCGGCTCTCTTCCCACTTTGATTTGGCTTCGAAGCAGAATCAGGGTTGGAAGATAGCCGGACGCCCCAACCGTAGGGGGCAGCGACGAGTTCAGAAATCGCGTCCTACCAACGTCATCAGGGCAAGGGCCGCAGGCGATTTCTGCATGTCTGAGGAGCGGCCCCCTACGGTTGGGGGGGCCGGCGTCACCCCGAGTCCGAACCGAAGAAGATTTATTCGCCGAGAGCCGAAACGACCCGGTAGATCTCGACAGGGGCTTCGCGGTTTTTGACTTTGGCAGGAGGAAGGGCTTCGAGGACGAAGTTTTCCTTGCCGGCGCGCGTAGCGCAGTCTTCGGAGATCACCACCATGTCCTCGCGGGCGACGCCGCACAGACGTGAGGCCAGGTTCACGCCGTCGCCGATGGCGGTGTAGCTGAGGGCGCGGTTGGAGCCCATGTTGCCGACGACGACGTGGCCCGTATGCAAGCCGATGCCGATCTTGATCGGCACCTTGCCGGCCGCGACGCGGTCCTCGTTCCACTCCTTGAGCCGCGCCTGCATCTTGACCGCGGCGCGGACTGCCTGGGTCGCGTCGTCCGGCCGTTTCACCGGCGCGCCCCAGAGGCCCATGATCGCGTCGCCGATGAACTTGTCGAGGATGCCGTTGTGCTCGAAGAGGATGTCGACCATCAGCTCGAAGTAGTCGTTGAGCATCTTGACCACTTCCTGCGCGGGCAGCTTCTCGGAAATCGAAGTAAATCCGCGGATGTCGCTGAACAGGATGGTCAGCTCGGTGAGCACGCCGCCCTTCGACAGCTCGATGCTGCCGCGCGCGGCCTGCTCGACCAGCGCGGGAGACAGGAACCGCGCCAGCTGCGCCCGCTGCGTGGCCTCATGCTCCAGCGCGCGCGCGTATTCGCTGTTCTCCAGCGCGACCGAGGCCTGCGCGGCGATGGCGCTCAAGACCTCCAGGTCTTTGGTGGTGAAGGCCGCGATCCGCTCGCGCGAATCGAGGAACATGATGCCCTTCACCTCGTCGCCGCCGGTCGAGAGCAGCGGCACCGCCATCGCGCTGCGAACCCCGAGGGCGATGATCGAGTGGGCCGAAGCGAAACGATCGTCGGCGATGGCGTCTGAAGTCAGCACGCCTTCCTTCGTCGCCTGCACCTGACCGAGCAGCGTGTCGGAGACGAGCACCTTTCCCTGCCCCGGCTTGCGCTGCCGCATCGCCTGGATCACCAGCTCGTGCGACTGCGCGTCGCGCAGCAGGATGACGCCGTTGTCGCAGGGGATGAGGTCGAAGGCGATCTGGAGAATCCGCGAGAGCAGCTCGTTGAGGTCGCGCTCGAGGCGGACGTAGTTGGAGAACTCGTGGCCGACGCGCAGCCGCTCGTAGTCGCGCTTGAGCTGGTTGACGTCGCCGATCTGCTCGACCGGCGCGAAGGTCGCCTTGGCCGAGGTGCGCGCGACCACGCCCTTCAGCTCTTCCTTGCCGTCGTCGCTGTGGACGATCTCGGCGTTCTTCGGCTTGGCGGCGCTGCCGAGCCGGAACTCCATCTTGGAGGTGCCGATGACGACTTCGTCGCCGTCCTTCAGCTTGGTCGGCCCGAAGATGCGCTTGCCGTTGAGGAAGGTGCCGTTGGACGAGCCGAGGTCGCGCAGGACGTAGTCGTCGCCTTCCTTGTCCACCTGGCTGTGCTTGCGCGAGACCTCGCGGTCGGCGAGGCGGACGGAGGCGGTGGTGCTACGGCCGAGGATGTTGTTCTCGCCCAGCGGAAACTCGGTGACGGCGCCGGCGGGTCCTTTGAGGATCATCCTCGGAGCGACGGGCGCGGCGGCTTGCTGGGGCATTGTGCGCGGGGGCGTCTTCTCGTCTGCGCCGAAGGGGGTCACGTTAGTCGAAGCCGGTATTGACCGCGAGGCCGAGGGGGCCATGGACGATCGGCGGTAGTTGGTCGGCTCGTCATCCAGTTCGTCAGGCATTTCCCCCGGGTCCTTCCCGTGTGATCTTACCACTCGTGCGCAGTGTTTTCGAGATTTTGCGGGTAGGTGCGGGTAAGGCTCCTTGCCACTCTCCGACGCGTCTGGTACGCGGCGCGGCGTGAAGATCAAGCAGCGGCCCGAAGACTTCGTCGTGCGCGAGGGGTACCGATTCGAGGACGACCCCGAGGGTCCGGTCTGGGTCTACCGGATGGACAAGCAGAAGGTTTCGACGCTGCAGGCGCTGGAGCGGCTCTCGAAGGAATTCGCGGTGCGACGGCGCGACTTGTCCGTCTGCGGGCTCAAGGACAAGGCGCGCTCGGTCCGACGGATGTCGTGCAGTCGGGCGATCTGCGGCTCAAGCTGATCGGGCGCGTCGCCCAGCCTTTGACGTCCGCCAACATCACCGCCAACCGATTCGAGGTGACGGTGCGCGACCTCTCGCCTGCCGAGGCCGGACGGGTGGGCGAGAGCGTGGCCGAGGTGCAGCGCGCCGGCGTGGTCAACTACTTCGACTCGCAGCGGTTCGGCTTTTTGAAGCACGGCCAGGGGTTCATCGCGCGGCAGCTCGTGCGCGGCGACTGGGAGGGCGCGCTGCGCGCATTTCTCGCCACGCCGAGCGAGTTGGACAAGAGCGACGACGCGAAGGTCAAGGCCTTCTGGCGCGATCACTGGGGCGAATGGCAGCTGCGCGCCCCGCACGAGGCCGGCAAGCGGTATGCGCCGTTGCTGCGGCGGCTGCGCGAGGACCCGCGCGATTTCAAGGGCGCGTTCATGCACATCGACCGGCGGCTGCGGGCGATGGCGCTCTTCGAGCTGCAGAGCTACGTCTGGAACGAGGGCGTGAAGCGGTACCTGGGTGCGCGCGTGCCGGGGGCCGAGCTGATCGGGATGCGCTACCAGGCGGGCGCGCTGACGATGCCGCGATCGCTGTCGCGCGAGCTGCGTGACGATCTCTGGTCGCGGACGTTTCCGCTCCTTGCGCCGGATTCGACGTTCGACTATCCGCGCATCGAGACCGCCGCACTCGGCGCGCTGAAGGCGCAGGGTCTGCAGCTTTCGGACCTGCGGGTGCCGGAGACGCCGCAGCTCTTCTTCAAGCACGAGGAGCGGCCGCTCTTCGTCGTGCCGGGCAAGCTGCGCGTGAACGAGCCGCGCCGCGACGAGCTCAACCGCGGCCGGCTGAAAGTGAACCTCTCCTTCACGCTGCCGCCCGGAGCGTACGCGACGCTCGTCGTCCGCCGTGTGCTCTGGTTTGCGGATACGGCAGGCCACAAACCCGCGCCGGCGGCCGTCACGCCGCCATCGCCGGAACCACCTCGTCCGAAGCCGGAAAGGATAGGCTTTCTCGAGCAGCAGCGGCGCAAGAAGGAAGCTCGCACAGCTCGACGGAAGAAGGCTACTTGAGTCGCTCAGGGTGCGAATAGACGGTCATCCTGCCGTCGCGGACGAAACCGCACAGCGTGATGCCGGCGGCTTTGGCGAGATCGACGGCGAGGGAGCTCGCAGCCGAGACGCTGGCGATCACCGGAACGTTCGCCGCGGAAGCCTTCTGCACGACCTCGAAGCTGGCCCGGCCGCTGACGACGAGCAATTTCGCGGCGTCGCCGGGAATGCGGCCGTCGAGGACCAGCTTGCCCACCGCCTTGTCGAGCGCGTTGTGGCGGCCGATGTCCTCGAACGCGGAAATGACTTCGCCTTTCGCGTCGAGCAGCGCGGCGGCGTGGATGCCGCCGGTGCGGGAGAAGTTCGGTTGAAACCGTTTCAATGAAACGATTCCAGCTGAAACCGTTTCAGCTGAAATGGTTCCAACCGCAACGATCTGCGGCCGGCAGGCAGCGAGCACGTCGTCGATGCTGCGGCGCCCGCACACACCGCAGGCAGCGGTCGTGAGCGTGCCGCGCCGCGTCAACGACAGCTTCTCGATATCGAGCGAGACGCCCGCTCCGGGCACGACGTCGATGGTGTTGCCGTAGCCCTCCTGGTCCGGCCGGCCGCAATGCGAGACGCTGCCGACGTCCTCGCGCGACGAGATCACGCCCTCGGCGAAGAGAAAACCGACCGCCAGCTCGCGGTCGGCGCCCGGCGTCCGCATGGTGATGGCCATCGTCTCGCCGGCGGCGCGGATTTCGAGCGGCTCCTCGGCGACCACGTCGTCTTCGACCGGCGGCGAGAGCCGGCCGCCGTCGAGCTTCCGCACTTCCCTGCGCGCAACGCCCTTCACAGTTCCTTCAACCTGAGGGTGCCGTCCTCGTCGACGATCGCCTTGAACTGCATCCCGCACCAGTTGCAGAGGAGCTCGTCGTTGTTGCCGAAGGTGTCGTACGGGTTGTTGGCGCTGCAGGCCGGGCACTCGAATTCTTCGAACTTGCGCCTGGTTCCCAGCGCCCTGCCCGACTTCTTTTCTTCCTCTTCGTGCTCGGAGTAGTCGTCCATGCCCGGAGCTTAAAACGCCGGACCGTCTGCTGGCGAGAGCGTGCGGTAGCGTTTGTCGATCTCGCCCATCAATTCGAACAACGCTTGCTCGTACTTGCCGAGGTAGAAGCTGCCCCGGGCACATTCGCGGACGTAGCCGTCGGGAGTGCCGTTCGACTCGTCGCAGGTGCGCTCGCCGTGCGGTCCGGTCAGGCAGCAGCGCCCGCTCGGGTACACGACGATCATGTCGTGGACCAGGCCGAGGTCGGCGAGGGCCCGCACCGCGATGTCGGTGCCGGCCATGTCTTCCGCGTTATGGCCGTAGCCGTGGA
>VBLM01000174.1:1616-7306 GCA_005879095.1 Deltaproteobacteria bacterium | reverse complement strand
CGAAGTCGCGGAAAAGAAGGCCGCTGCCGGCGCCAGCGTCACCGTGCTGGGGACCAGTCTCGGAGCGATGGCCGGACCCGACGGCCGCTTCGTCGTCGAAGGCATCACCACCGACCACGGATCGCTCCTGGTGCAGGCGGACCTCAACGGCGACGGCACGCCCGACCGCCAGATCCTCATGTCGTTCACCGACATCCACGCCGGCCTCGGCCGCAACGTCGCGCTCGGCGACGTCTCGATCGTCGAGAACGGCTCCATCCATGGCCGCGTCCTGCGCGCCGACGTTCTCTCGACGACCGAGGGCCAGCGCGGCACCGTGGTCTTCGTCCCGCAAGGGCCTTACACCGCGTACACCGGCGACGACGGCAGCTTCCGCCTCCCCGATCTGCCGGCCGGCACGCTCTCGCTCACCTTCTTCCGCGACGGCTACGACCCGCAGGGCATCAACGGCGTCGCGCTCCGCCCCGGCGAGGACTTCCAGGTCGGCGAGGTCGCGCTTCGCCCCAGCACCGCGGCGCCGCAGCCGGGCGCCGTCTCCGGACAGCTCAGCTTCTCGCCGCCGGTGGCGGATGCGTCGGCGGCGACGGTGCAGGCCTTTCCGCTGGCCGGGAACCCACTCGCCGCCAGGGTGAGTGCGGGCGGCGCTTTCTCGCTGACCGCCGTTTCGCCGGGGCTGTACCGCGTGGAGGCGGCCTTCACCGGCTACACCCGGGCGGTCGCGGCCAACGTCTTCGTCGGCGCCGGACAGCAGGTCGCGCTCGCCATCTCGCTGGCGAAGGACGGCGTCACGGTCTCACCACCGGATGCCGGTCCCCCGCCGTCCTGCGTCGCTGGCGCCCGATGCAATCTCCCCAACCCCTGCCAAATCGGGCAGGTCAACTGCGCCGCGGGATCGCCCATCTGCTCGTCGGCCGGAAACGTGCTCGACGGCATCTCGTGCGGTCCGAACCAGATCTGCTCCGCCGGCGCGTGCATCGCGGTCTGCGTCGGGGGCGCGAGTTGCCGGCCGCCGTCGGATCCGTGCCGCCAAGGAACGGTGGCCTGCACCGGCGGCACGCCGAGCTGCGTCGCCGGAAGCGAAACGATGGCGGACGGGACCTTCTGCGGCCACGACCAGGTCTGCCACGCCGGGTCCTGCGTCGGCTGCGTCAGCGGCGCGATCTGCGACGGCGCGAATCCCTGCCACAGCGGACTCACCGACTGCTCGACCGGGACGCAGGTGTGCAAGGACAGCGGGCAGGCCCTCTCCGACACCCCGGGGACCGCATGCGACCCCTCGGGCTTCCCCTGCCACGCGGGAGCGAACTCGTGCGCCACCGGTCGCGCGGTCTGCACCGATCTCGGTTCGGCAAAGACCGACGGGACGTCCTGCGGCCAGAACCAGGTCTGCTTCGCGGGCGCCTGCAACTCCTGCCCCTCGGGACAGGACTGCACGCCGGCCGCGAATCCGTGCCACCTGGGAAGCATCGCCTGCGGCACCGGACAGCCGATCTGCGTCGATCAACAGGTTAACCGGGGCCCCGGCGCTTCCTGTGGCTCGGGCCACGTCTGCGACGGCGCCGGCGGCTGCATCGCCTGCGGAGTGGGACAGGCGTGCACGCCGGCGAATCCGTGCCACGCCGGCGCGATCGGCTGCTCGACCGGCGCGGCGGTCTGCGGCGACCTCGGCGTCAGCCTCACCGACGGCACCGGTTGCGGCGCGGGCAGGTACTGCTTCCAGGGCAACTGCAACGCTTGTTCGGCGGGCGCCACGTGCACGCCGGGAAATCCGTGCCACCTGGGCACCGTCGCGTGCAGCACCGGGCAGGCCGTCTGCAGCGACACCGGAACCTCGCTCGGCGACGGCGCCAATTGCGGGCCCGATCACGTCTGCTTCCACGGCGCCTACGGTGCCTGCTCGGCCGGCGCGACGTGCACGCCGGGCGGCACGCCGGACCCGTGTCAGGTCTACGGCGTCGACTGCACCAGCGGCGCGCCGATCTGCTCGGCAGTGCAGAACCAGCCCGACGGAACAAGCTGCGGCACCAGCATGATCTGCCGCAGCGGGTCCTGCCAGACGTCCACGCTGCAGATCGTGGTCGCGTCCGGAGCGAACCAGCAGCGCTTGCTGCCGAATCAGCCTCTTCCTGCGTCGCTGGTCGTGCAGGTGCGCGACTTCGGCAGCGGCGTGGGCCAATCGGGAAAGACCGTCACCATCGCACCGCCGCCCGGCGCGCAGGCAGTTCCGGCGAGCGCCGTCACCGACGCGAGCGGCAATGCGTCGTTCATGCTCACGCTCGGGCGCGCAACCGGCGACCAGGTCTTCACCGTCGGAGCGGCGGCGGCGTACCCGTCGACTACGACGGTGACCGAGACGGCCAACACGCCCGACCCCGGCACGATGATCCCGCTGGTCAACGCCGGCCACGCCCTGGGAAATTCGGGCGGCGGCCCCGGCCCCGCCGCGGCGGCGGGCTATCTCACCGGAGTGGCCGTCGCCTCCACCGGCGATGTCTACGTCGCGGACTCCTACTACTGTCGCGTGTACAAGCTCTCGCCCGCCGGCGTGGTGACAGTCGTCGCCGGCACGACCTGCGGCTTGGTTGGCGACAGCGGGCCCGCGATCAGTGCGCAGCTTTCGTATCCGCACGGCCTCGCCCTCGACGAGACCAACGGCATCCTCTACATCGCCGACTTGAGCAATCAACGGGTGCGCATGGTCCAGCTCGCGACTGGGCTGATCGACACCCTCGCCGGAGACTCGAACGCTCCCGACGTGCCGCCGTATGGCGACGGCGGCGCCGCACGCTCGGCGCGGATCGGGTATCCGGCCTCGGTCGCGGTCGGGCCCGAGCGGCCCCAGCCGTCCGTCTACGTCACCGATTACAGCCACGCGCTGATCCGCAAGATCGACGGGAAATTCGGGATCATCACCAGCATCGTCAGGCCGGGCTCGTGCGCTACGCAGGCGGTGGCATTGTACGACCTCTACAGCCCGTGGGAATACACCGCGTCGCTCGCCTTCGACGGCGAGGGTAACCTCTTCATCTCGGGCCGGTTCTGCGGGACACAGCTCGGCACGGTGGTGAGCGGCATCGCCCGCCTGCGGCGGGACGGGTCGCTGGCGCTGGTCGCCGGATCTCTCTTGGGAGGTCTCGGCGGCGGCTCGGCGCTCGGTGCGCGCTTCCTCGGTCCGCCGGTGATCGCCTTCGACAGCGCCACGGACGGCGGCGGAGCGCTCAAGAACAACCTCTATTTCACCGCGGGCATGAACCAGGTCGTCGGCCGCATCGACGGCGCCAGCGGCCAGGTCCAGATCCTCGCCGGAACCGGCGCCGCCGGCGGCGCGGGAGATTTCGGTCCCGCCACGAGCGCGGCGCTGAACTATCCGTACGGGCTCGGCTTCGCGCCGAACGGACGCGACCTGATCGTGGCCGACTACTACAACTACGCGGTGCGGATGATCACCGCTGCCGGCTCGGTTTCGGCGAGCACGGCGACGCTCGCGATCTCGGACCCGACAGTCAGCGTCCAGACGAGCTACGTCGATCAGGTTCCGCCGCTTCCCCTCTCGGTTACGCTCACCGATGGATCCGGCGCGCCGCTCGGCGGTTACACGGTGAATTTCTCGCTCGATCCGGCGCGCCTACCCGGCGGCTGGGTGTCGAACGCCTCGGTGCAGACGACGCTGTCCGGGGGCGCCGCGGTCACCGGCCGGCCGGGGCTCGCCGTCGGCCAGTACGGCGTGCAGGCTTCCTTCGACGACATCCACGGCGACGCCATCCCCGGCAGCCCGGTCTCCTTCACGATGAACGCGATCGAGCCGGCGAATCTGATTTTCACCGCCGTCAACGACGCGCACGTCTACGGCAGCTCGGCGGTGACGCAGACCGGCCCCGGAACCACACTCACCATCACGTATCCGCGCGGCGTCACCGCCGCCTCCGACGGCACGCTCTATTTCTCCGACAACAACTGGCGCATCTATCGCATGGATCCATCGGGCATCGTGACCCGCATCGCCGGATCGGGCGGCGGTTCCTATGCTGGCGATGGTGGCCCCGCGCTCACGGCGCAGATGCAGCCGTGGGGGCTCTGGCTCGACGAGCCGTCCCGCCAGCTCTATTTCGCCGACCCGGGCGCGAATCGGATCCGCGTCATCGACCTCGGTTCCGGCCTTGTTTCACTCGTGGCGGGCGCCAGCCCTTCAATGCCGCCGCCCAACAACGGCGACGGCGGGCTGGCGGTCAACGCGGTGTTCGTCTCTCCCAGCCGGGTCGCGATCGCAGGCGGATATCTCTTCACCGGCGACTATTCGAACGCCGGTGGGTTGCGGCGGATCAGGCTCGATCCCGACCCGGCGAATCGGACGGTCGACTCGCTCCTGGCGCAGGGGATGACACAGGCGCTGCAGAATCCACCGCCTCCTGCAACGCCGCAATGCAGCGACTCGCCGACGTTCTGGAGGTGCTACACGGAGCCGGGCTGCCAGGTAGCGGCGGAACCGGGGCCATCGGGGCGCCTCTACGTGTCGGCCCATTTCTGCGGAAAGGACTTCAACAACAATGGGAGCAATTACAGCACGGTGCCCGCGATCGTCCGCGTCGAGGCCGACAACACCTTGACGCGAATCTCCGGTTTCATCAGCGGCGACATCACCGATACGGTGCACGCGGGCGACGCCGGCTTCGCCAACGGCTACCCTCCGATGATCCGCTTCGACGCCAATGGCCGGCTGTGGATCGCGACCGGCACGACGGTCGGCTACTTCACGCCTTCAATCTCGGGTTCGGTCGACGTGAACAGCGTCTTCACAAAGGTCGGAATCGGTCCGCCGGCAGCGCCGCAGCCGGCGCACTACGACTCGTGGACCGACGCATTCTTCCCCGCCCCCGTCGACCTCGCGTTGCTGCCCGGCTCCGGCAGCACCCACGTCGTCGTGGCCGACAGCACCGGGTCGTACTCGAGCTACTCGCTGCGGATCATCTGGTAGCGCCGACGCGCGGGAGGGCGGGGAAGCTGCCTGCTCGGACTTCCCCGCCCTTCTCCACTACTTCGCTGCCGGCAGGAGCATCGCGCCGCTCCCCTTGGCCGTGCCGAGCGGGATCTCGTTGGTGAAGGTGAGAAAGTCGCCGTTGTCCTCGGAGCGCGCGTAGGTGAGGAGCACCGGCGCGCCGTTGTGAGTGGCGAGCACGCCGACCGTGTCGCGGCTCATGTCGAGATCGAGGACGGCCTCGCCCGCCGGGTGCGCCGCCGCGCTGGTGTAGCTGGTGAAGCCGCCGGGTCCGAACTGGCCGCAGGAGATCGTCATGCTGCCCGGATTGGTGATGCACACCTCGCGATCGTGATGGGCCGCCCAGCAGGCCGCCACTTCCTTCGTATCGACCAGCTGGATGGCCTCGCCCCCGCTTGCCACCGGGATCGCGGCCTGGTTGGGGTTGGAAGCGAGATGGGCCACGGGCGCGACCACCAGATCCAGGAGGGCGGTGATGCCGACGATGACGCCCGCCGGAATTCCTGCAACGGGCGATGCGCTCCCGGCGAGGTTGCCGTCGTCGGCGAGCGGGAATGCCTCCAGCGATCCGTTCTTCTCCGAGACGTAGGCGAAGCCGCCCGCCAGCGCGACTTGCGCGGCCGAGCCGTCGGCGGAGAGCAACCGCTGGCTGCTCGAGGCCTGGTCGCTGCCGAAGGGGAAGAAGAGCAGCCGCGTG
>VBLM01000174.1:0-1585 GCA_005879095.1 Deltaproteobacteria bacterium | reverse complement strand
TCGTCTGGAGCGCGACCGGGGACTTGAGCAATCCGCCGGCCTCCTTGAACAGCAAGGCGCCGCCGACCACGTTGGTGACGAGCACGCGGCCGCCGCGATGGGTGAGGGATCCGCCCGTGCCGCCGGAACCCACCGCGGTCCTGCCGATGTCGACGGACTGGGTGGTCGCGCCGGTCGCGGTGTCCTTGCAGATCAGGGCTCCCGCCTGACCTGGGCCGGCGCTGCCCAGCGAGCAGATCTGGGCAGCCGACGCTCCGGCCGCGAGCAGGCCGGCGGCGATGAAAGCAGCGAATCCAAACGGGTAACGGTTCATTCTGGTTCTCCGGATTGAAATGGGTTTCGCACCGGGACCCTCCCGGCGCGCGAATCGACGGACTGGCCGTGGATACGCGGCACGCCCACAACCGTTACGGTGCTGTGCGCGCGCCATCAGATCGTTCAGCCTGAGCGTGCGTTGGCTTCAGCTCGACCCGGAGGATCCATGCGTCTTTACATCGTTGGCGCAAGCGTGATGCTGCTGGCGGCCGGCTGCGCGAGCAGCATTCGCGAGAACTTCCAGAAAACCGGCTTGTCCCGCGCGATGCTCGATATGGAATGCAGCAAGGAATCGCTGACGCTCGTTCCGCGCACGCAGGCGCTGGAGGACTCGGCGCGCGCGGGATCGCTGGTCGGCGTCGAAGGCTGCGGCCAGCGCGTCGTCTACGAGCTGACCGACGCGGGATGGGTCGAGAAACCGACGCGATCGTCGGCCCGGCATTAGCCCGGCGGTAGCGAGGAACTCCCGAGCTCACCTGGCCCAGTTTTCGACGCGCAGTACCGGCACCCGGCCGAACTCGCGCTGGTTGTTCGAGACGAGAGTCAATTTGCGGCCCACCGCCTGGGCGGCAATCAACGTATCGAGCGGGCCGATCGGCTTGCCGGCGCGCTCCAGCTTCGCGCGGATGCGAGCGTAGGCCGCCGCGTCTTCGGAGGTGTATTCGAGCACGGTCAGCGGCTTGAGGAAGTTCTCGACCAGGCGCGCGGTCTTCCCCGGCGCGGAGCTCTTCTCGGCCCCGGTTCGCAACTCGGCTTCGGTGATCACGCTCACCATCACGTCCGCCCTGCGCTGCGCAAGCATCCGCCGAAGGACGATTTCGTCGTGTCTCAGCGCGTAGATGCAGGTGTCCGTGTCGAGCAGGAACCTCACTTCAGCTTCTCGCGCTCATCCAGCCTGCCCTGCGGCGGCCTCTCGAAATCATCCGGCGCGCCGGCGAACGATGCGACGTATCCCTCAGGCCAGCCGTCGGCAGGCTCGAGCACGACCGAGTCGCCTTCGCGGTGAACGTCGACTTCATCGGTGTCGAAGCGGAATTCCTTCGGGAGCCGAACGGCCTGACTCCGCCCCGTCCAGAATACCTTCGCTTTTCTCCTCTTCTTCAACCTTCCTCGCATCTTTGCCAGATATCAATGGTACATATCATTGCCGCTGGCGTCCGGCAAGGCGGGCCTGTACGGCCGGCGGCGGACGCGTCATACTTTGGATGGACGAGGCAGTGTGCGTGCTCGTTCAGGGTGGGGAACATGCGCCATCTTCTGCTCACCGTCT
>VBLM01000778.1 GCA_005879095.1 Deltaproteobacteria bacterium | reverse complement strand
GTTCCGAGTTCGCCGTCGATCCCGATCCTGATCAATCGGAATGAGGGCGAGTGGAGCGGGTATTGGGATCACCCGGTCAAATGGATCGAAGATACCGGCACCCAACTTCTATTCGTTGACTCCCGGATTTCCAGTACTGCCTCGTGCGCGTAGAGCAGTTCGACCAGCATCCCGACTTGGCAGGCCGCTACGCGCTCGTGGAACCGCAGTACGTGCGGGGGTATTTCAACCCAGTCCCGTAGCCTTAATGACACCCGGCGTCGGCACCGGCGTCGGGGCGGTCGCCGCACACCGGCGCGTCGAACGTGCCCTTAAGGTGGTCACCGTTCTCGAGCAGCAGGACGAAGCTGCCGGAAACCTCGCCGCCCGAGCCGAGCGCGACCTTCGTCAGCGTCACTTTTCCTGACGCGCCGAGCGTGTTGGGCGGCGTCGTGTCGGCGCACCTCTCGTTCGTGCTGTGGTAGTCGGCGAAGACGACGGTGCCGGCAGGAATGTTCCCGGACTGCTGGTCATAGACGCCGAACGTGCCGGCATCGAGCGCCGCGCCGCCGAGCGAGGTGACGCCGAGCGACAACACCTGCTTCGACTTGAGGTTCGCCGCGTTCGCCTCGCAGCCATCGCCGGCGTTGCTCAGCAAGACGTCCACGCCGGGCCTGCCGCTGATCACGAAGGCCGCGGAATTACTAATGTTTAAACTCGTGCCCTCGACCTTGCCGGAAACCGTGGCGCGGGTCGAGCCGGAGCCGCCGCAGGCGGCGAGAAGCAACAGAAACGTGAAGCCCTTCATGGGTCGCAAACTACCGCAGCGGTCCTTTCCGTGACACGCTGAATCGGCATGGATCAGCCGCTTGACCGACGTGCGACGCTCCGCCGCTTCGCGCTTCCGGCCCTGGTCTGCAGCGCGATCCTCGCCGCCAGCTACCAAAGGACGGCGGAAGGCACGCGCCATCCATCGCCCTGGGGCTACCGGCTGTGGTCGTTCGGCGCGCTGGCGTACTCGGACATCATTGCCCTGCACGAGGATCGGGGCGCAAAAGCCCATCCCTTTCCGTACCTGCACGACAAGGTCGAATATCCCGTCCTGATGGGCCTCGGGATGTGGTGGCCGAGCGTCCTCGCCCCCGACCGCGTCGGCTATTTTGCCCTGACATTTGCAGCACTTGCGTTGTGCGCGCTGGGCGTCCTCTGGGTCCTCGCCTCGCTGCCGCAGTCGCAGCCGTGGGTCTGGGCGGCCTCGCCGGCGCTGCTCGTCTATACGGCGCTCAACTGGGACCTCTTCGGCATCCTGCCGCTCGCGGCCGGCCTCTGGCTGTGGGCCAAGCTCAAGGACAAGTCCGCGGTCGCGGTGCTCACGCTCGCGGTCTGGACCAAGTTCTTTCCGCTGCTCGTCCTCGGCCTGGTCCTCGTCATCTCGCTGCGCCATTCGTTCTGGCACGCCTTGAAGCTGGTCGGCATCTTCGTCGCGGTCACGCTGGTGTTGAATCTGCCGTTCGCGCTGATCGCGCGAGACAACTGGCAGTGGTTCTTCAAGTACAACCAGATCCGCGAGATCGAGCCGAGCCTGTACATTCTCGCGGGCCTCGATCCGCGCGGCTTCGCCCCGACCGCGAACCTGATCGCGGCCGGCGTCACTCTCGCTGCGGCGCTGGCGCTCGCCGTCACCGAGCTCGTCACGCGCCGCCTCGACGTCCTGCGCGCTTCCTGCGGCCTGATCTGCGTCTTCTTCCTCGCCAACAAGGTCTTCTCGCCGCAGTACTGGCTGTGGGTGGTCGCGCTGGTGGCGCTGGCGGGCCTGCCGGGCTGGCTCGGCAGTCTCGTCAACCTCGTCGCGCTCGGCGACTTCGTGGCCAGCTTTTCGCGCCTGCACATCCAGTCCGAGCGGGTGTGGGCGATCACCGTCTGGTTCGATCGTTTCGTCTTCTTTCCCACCGTGGCCGCGCGGTACGCCGCGCTCGCCGCCTGCGCCGTGTGGGCGCTCGCGCACTCCGTCCGGCGAGAGGTTGCGATATAAGGACCGCGATGCCCGAGGCGCAGACGGCACCGTCGTTCGGTCGCTACCGCGATGCGGTGATGCTCGGCGCCGGCGGCATGGGCGCCGTCTACCGCGCCGTCGATCCCTCGCTGGACCGCTTCGTCGCCATCAAGGTGCTCACCCAGCGCGAGCCGAAATACATCGAGCGCTTCCGCCGCGAGGCCCAGGTGCTGGCGAAGATCATGCACCCCAGCATCATCCAGATTTACGAGATCGTCGGCTCCGACGAGGACGAGAGCGATCCCTACATCGTGATGGAGTACTTCGAGGGCAAGCCCCTCGACGCGCTGATCAAGAAGGGCACGCTGCCGGCGGCGCAGGTCGTCAACATCCTGCGGCAGACGGCTGAAGGCCTGAAAAAAGCGCACGCCAACAACGTCATCCACCGCGACATCAAGCCCGCCAACATCATGGTGGCCGACGGCGGGGACGTGAAGATCCTCGACTTCGGCATCGCCAAGCTGCGCGACGCGAAGAAGGACCTGACCGGCAACACCGTGCTCGGCACGCCGTACTACATGAGCCCCGAGCAGGCGATGGGCCAGCCCATCGACGCGCGCACCGACATCTATTCGCTCGGGATCACCGCCTTCCACCTGCTCACCGGCAAGAAGCCGTTCGAGGCCAAGAGCAAGGTCGACGTGATGCTGATGCAGGTGAAGACGCCGCTGCCGAGCATCCTCGAGTTCGTGCCCTGCGACGTGCGGGTGGTCCAGGTCGTCGAGAAGATGTGCGCGAAGAAGCAATCGGATCGGTACCAGAACTGCGACGAGCTGATCGAGGGGCTCGACGCCCTGCCCAGGTCGCTCGGCGGGCGGCAGAAGGAGACCGAGACGACGCAGCCGGACATGCCGAAGGTGCCGAAAGCGTCGCCCAAGGCCTCGACGCCGCCGATCGCGACGCCGGCGCGGGCGTCGGCCAAGGACCGGACTTCGTCGCGGCCTTCGAACCGGCCGTCCTCGCGCCCCGACGTGCGCAAGCCGGCCGCGCTGCTGGGCGGGAATCGGCTGGTGGTGATCGGCGCGAGCGCCGGGCTGGCGGTGGTCGTGATCGTGATCCTCGCCGCGGTCCTGTTGCGCGGCGGAAAGAGCGCCAACTCCGGTACCTGGCGCGTGCCTTCGAGAGGCTGGGTCGCGGCGGGCCCGCCCGCGCCTTCGCTCAAGATGGTGCAGCAGGCCGGCGGCTACGGGAACTGCGTCTTCTCCAGCAAGGCCCTCGAGCGCGGCAAGGAGGACGAGGGCACGGTGCGCAATACCTTCTCGTACACCGAGCCGATCTACGG
>VBLM01000173.1:5333-12282 GCA_005879095.1 Deltaproteobacteria bacterium | reverse complement strand
ATCCTCCAGGCTCGCCAGGAGTTGGCGCGCCGCCGTCCGGTCACTCGAATCGGCCAGGACCATCGCGCGCAAGGCAAGGAGCATGCCCGGAGCGCCGGGCGCCTGATCGAGCGCCGCCAGCGCCTGCCCATGCCTGCCGGTCTGCTGGTATGCGCGAACGAGCCAAAAGCGAACGTGATAGAAGGCCGGATCCAGATCGAGCGTTTTCAGGGCCTGGGCGATGACGTCGTCGTATTGGCGGCTTTGGAACAGCGTCATCGCGACGGTCGAGTTGATGATCAACGAAGTCGGATCGAGCTGCCGCGCCCGTTCCGCCGCAGCCCGGCCTTCCGCCAACCGCCCGGTCATCGTGAGCACCAGGGCGTGTCTCGCGTGGGCCCTCGCGTATGCAGGCCTCAACTCGATGGCGCGCCGGAATTCGCGCTCCGCCCGACGCCAGTCGTTTTCCTTTCCGCTGACGTAGCCGAGCGACGCGTGACCCTCGGCGAGGGAATCGTCGAGCTCCAGGGCCTTGAGCGCATGCGCCTTCGCCTTTGGCACGGCTTCCGCCGGCTGCGCCCAGCCGTAATCCACGGCCTGGCTGTAGCAATCGGCGAGACCGGAATGCGCCAGCGCATAGTGCGGGTCGAGCGCAAGGGCCTGCTCGAACATGGCTATCGCCTTGATCATCGTCTCCCGGGTTGTCTGGTTGTAAAAGTAAAGACCCTTGAGGTAGAGGCTGTGGGCCTCGCCGTTCGCGGTCGGCTGGGGAACCAACGCAGCGCCGGGAACGAGCATCGGCCTGAGCGACTGCACGATCGCGCGCGCCAACTCGTCCTCGACCGAGAAGACGCTCTTCAGCTCCCGGTCGTAGCTCTTCGACCAGAGGTGATAGCCGCTCTCGCTGTCGATCAGCTGCGCAGCAACGCGCAGGGTATTCCCTTCGCGACGCACGCTGCCCTCCAGGACGGTGGCGACGCCGAGCTCCTCGCCGATCTGCCGTACACTGAGGTTCTTGCCCTTGTAGGAAAAGGCCGACGTCCGCGCGACGACGCGAATGCCGTCGATGTTCGCCAGCGCGTTGATCAGCTCCTCGGTCATGCCGTCGGAGAAGTACTCGTTGTCGCTCCCGCTGCTCAGGTTGGCAAAGGGGAGCACGGCGATCGACGGCGCGCGCGCCACGGGTCGACGGCCGTGGTCGCGCCACGAGAAATACCCGGCCAGGCCGGCGAGCAGACCGATCGCGACCAGCACCAGTAAGAGTTGCCTGCGCGGCCGGTTCCGCGAGGTCGCCGGCGCGGGGAGAGGCGTCGCAATCGGGGCAGCGGTCAGCGTCTGGATCTGAAAGGCGAGATCGCGGGCGGACTGGAATCGCCTGGCCGGGTTCTTTTCCAGGCAGCGTTCGACCACGCGCGCCAGGTCCCCCGCGATGCCGAGGTCGAGCGAGGTCAGGGCCGGCGGCTGGTCGCGGAGGATGGCGTTGAGCACCGCGACCGCCGAGCTGCCCTTGAACGCCCGAGATCCCGAGAGCATCTCGTAGAACACCGCTCCGAACGCGAACACGTCGGAGCGCTGGTCCACCTCGAGCCCGTTGACCTGCTCTGGCGACATGTAGCCGACGCTGCCCACCAGCGTTCCCGGCTCTGTCGCCGCCGGCTGGCCGTTCCGCACCTTGGCGACCCCGAAGTCGAGGATCTTCACCGTGCCTTCGCGGGTGAGGAATAGGTTTTCCGGCTTCAGGTCGCGCAGCGTCTGCCCTTCCAGCAGCTCCGAGACGAGGAAGTGGACCTGCTCCTGCGCGCCTACGTCGAGCACCGAGAGGATGTTCGGATGGTTGAGCACTCCGGCAGCGCGCGCCTCCTGCTCGAATCGCGCCACCAGTCCGGCGTCGGTGGCGCACTCGGGGCTCAGCACCTTGACGGCGACGTCGCGCCCGAGGCGCGGATCGTGCGCGCGGTAGACAGTTCCCATCCCGCCGGCGCCCAGCGACTCGACGATCCGGTACGGGCCGATCTGCGTGCCGCCCTGCAGCGCCATCCCACACCTTTCCTAGTTTGCTGTACGGTCGGGCAAGCCGACGCGACGCACGAGTGCCTTGAACCGTGGGTCCAAACGCAGATGATCCCAGCGAGGATCCACGTTGAGGTAGACGAGAAGCCCGAAGCGCTGCTGAAAGGCCTGGTCGAGCCACCTGAACGCTTCGTCCGCGTCTTCGAGCGCTGCATGAGCCATGGCCAGCGCGATCGCTCCGGCCGGCTTACCGGCACTGCGTTCCAGATCGTGGACAAGGTCTCGCGCTTCTGCTGTGTGCCCTGCTCTCGCAAGGACCGCCGCTTCGAGCGCCACATCAAAAGGGGTCGGTGGATCGTCGGACATAGATCGAACGGTTGCCAGCTCCTTCACCGCTGCGTCGATGTCGCCAGCCTGGAGGTAGACGGAAGCCAGCGTCCTGTGCGCGCGAGCATGCCGCGGCTCCATCTCGAGCGCTTTCCGGCACTGGACGATCGCCTCGCCATATCGGCGAGCGTAATAAGCGAGGTGGCACCGATCCAGACTGGTGACGAACGACATGGGATCGACGGCAGCGGCGCGGTCGAACTGAGCGATCGCCTCGCCGCCGCGTCCCAGCGCGACCAATGCGTATGCGTACCACTGTAGTGTTGTCGGCTCGGTCGGGTTGAGTTCACTGGCGCGCAAGAACTCGCGTTCGGCAGCCGCCCAATCCCAGTCATACGACATCGAGATGAACGCGAGCGCAGCGTGCGCCTCGGCGAGCCCGTCGTCGAGCAGCAGGGCTCTCCGGGCCGCGCTGAGAGCGGCCGGGTATGCCTGCCGGGGTGGCATTATCACGAACGGGCCGCCGAGAAGCACGTACGCTTGTGCAAGAGCGGCGTGGGCGAGAGGATAGTCCGGGTCTCTCTCGATGACCTGTTTGAAGTATTCCACACTCTTCAACAGCCCGTCGCCAGTCCGCTTGTTCCACTGGTACCGGCCTCGCAAATAGAGCTCGTGCACGCTCGGATCCATGCGACGCGGATGAGCAAACCGCGCCCGCTCCTCCGGCGTGAGCGCCACGATCACCTGGCGGGAGATGTCCTGCGCTACGCTGCCCTGCAGTGCGAGCACGTCGCTGACGTCGCGATCGTAGGAGTCACTCCAGAGATGGCGATCGCTCTCGCCGTCGATGAGCTGTGCCGTGATGCGCACGCGGCCGCCCGAGCGCAGCACCGAACCCTCCACGATCTTGTCGACGTTGAGGATGCGCGCGACCTCCGGCAGCGGTTTCGTAGTCCCCTTGAATTGCATGACGGACGTCCGCGAGATGACGCGCAGGCCGCGAATCCTGGCCAGATCGGTAATCAACGCCTCCGTCATTCCGTCGGCGAAATAGTCCTGCGCGGGATCATGGGTGAGGTTGTCGAGCGGTAGAACGGCGATGCTGACCGGACCGGACGCGGAGGAAGGCCCCGTTGCGCGCAGGAACAGGCCGGCGCCTGCCAGCGCAGCAAGAACCGCAATCGCCATCACCCGCATCCAGGGCAGGCGGATTCCCTTGGATCGACGGTGTTCCGCAGAAAAGGACGGCGGCGTCGGGGCCGCGGCCAGCGCCTGGATCTGAAAAGCGAGATCGCGCGCAGACTGGAATCGTCTGGCCGGATCCCTCTCGAGGCAGCGGTCCACTACGCGCGACAGCTGTGGAGGAATGTCGAGGTCCAGCGAAGTCAGCTCGGGCGGCCGATCGTGGAGGATGGCGTTGAGTACCGAAACCACCGAGCTGCCCTTGAAGGCCCTAGTTCCAGACAGCATTTCGTAGAGCACCGCGCCGATCGCGAACACATCCGAACGGTGGTCTGCCGCGAGCCCGTTCACCTGCTCTGGGGACATATAGCCGACGCTGCCGACCAGCGTGCCCGGCTCGGTCGCCGCAGAGTCGAACTGCGTGTTTCCGCGCAGCTTGGCGAGCCCGAAGTCGAGAATCTTGACCGTCCCTTCACGGGTCAGGAACAGGTTCTCGGGCTTGAGGTCGCGGTGGACGACGCCTTTCTCGTGCGCCACGGCCAGGCCGTGAAGGACCTGGATGGCGATCTCGATCATCTCCGCTACCGGCAGCGGTCCCGCGCGGAGCCGTTCTCGCAGCGTCTGCCCTTCCAGCAGCTCCGAGACGAGGAAGTGGACCTGCTCCTGCGCGCCTACGTCGAGCACCGAGAGGATGTTCGGATGGTTGAGCACTCCCGCAGCGCGCGCCTCCTGCTCGAATCGCGCCACCAGTCCGGCGTCGGTCGCGCACTCGGGGCTCAGCACCTTGACGGCGACATCGCGCCCAAGCCGCGGATCGTGCGCCCGGTAGACGGTCCCCATCCCGCCGGCGCCGAGCGACTCGACGATCTGGTAGGGGCCGATCCGCGTGCCGCCCTGAAGCGCCATCCCGCACCTTTCCCGAGGAGTCCGAGTGGCCTATCCTCGCACTGCCTTCCGAGAAGGCGCAATGCGGCGCGCCATCCGCGGAAGGGTATGGGGGCACCTCGTGGAAGACGTTCAGAGCACGTTGACACCGGTGCCCTCGCGTGCCCGCCCCGCCGGTCAGGGCGCGGAATCACATCTGTTTTTCTTGTTCCAGGCCGACCGGCCGTTGCTCGAGGCAGCCCATTGGGACCTGTCGGACGTGGAAGCAGTCGAGATCGGCAGGGCCGCGGATGCAGGACCGGTCGTCCCGCACGGCCGGCTGGCAATCCGCCGCTCCGACGCATTGATGTCCAAGGCGCACGCGGTCCTGCGGCGCACAGGCGGCCACTGGCTGATCGAGGACGAGCAATCGAAGAATGGAACCCGCGTCAACGGCGCGCCGGTGGAGACCGCCGTGCTGGCAGACGGTGATGTCATCGAGCTCGGTCAGACCTTCTTGCTCTTCCGGCGCACGGCGCACGCCAGCGAGACTCCGGCAGTCCCGGGGCTGCGCGGCTTGACGACCTGGGTGCCGTCGCTCTGGCGCAAGCTGTCGGACCTTGCGGCGGTCGCGCGCTCTCCCGTCGCGATCTACCTCCGCGGCGAGAGCGGGACCGGAAAGGAGCTGCTGGCGGCGGCGGTACACGAGGCCTCCGGCAGATCGGGCCGCTTCGTCGCCGTCAACTGCGGCGCGCTGCCCGAGAAGCTGGTGGAGAGCGAGCTGTTCGGATACCGCAAGGGCGCATTCTCGGGCGCGGACGAGGATCGGATCGGCTTGGTAAGGAGCTCCGACCGGGGCACGCTCTTCCTCGACGAAGTCGGAGACCTGCCGCTGCCGGCACAGGCGGCCCTCCTGCGGGTGCTGCAGGAGAGGGAAGTGCTTCCGCTGGGAGAAACGCGCGCCGTCCGCGTCGATCTGCGCCTGATCACGGCGACGCATCGCGATCTGGAACGAATGGTCGCCGACGGGCGGTTCCGCGCCGACCTGCTGGCACGGCTGACCGGCTTCAACATCGAGCTGCCGCCGCTCCGCGAACGGCGCGAGGATCTGGGGCTGCTGATTGCGGCTCTGCTGCGGCGCCTGGCGCCGGAACGCGCCGACCGGATCGCGTTCAGCCGTCCGGCGGCGCGCGCCCTGATTGGCTACTCGTGGCCGATGAACGTGCGTGAGCTCGAGCGCGCGCTGGAGGTCGCTCTGGCCCTCGCGCGCGACGGTCCGGTGGAACTCGAGCATCTCCCGGAGCTGCTCCGCGCTCATCGGGCGCCGGTCCAGCCGGTTCTCCCGGCGCAGGATCGGCGGGATCACCTCACCGATCTCCTGCGCAAGCACCTCGGCAACGTGAGCGCGGTCGCACGCGCGCTGGGCAAGACTCGCGCGCAGGTGCACCGCTGGATCAAACGCTATCAGCTCGACGTGCGCGGCTTCCGCCGCTGAACCTGCATCGATCGATGCACCTGCATCGGCGTGATGCAGGTCCACTCGCAAGCGGACGCCGTGCTTTCAACGCATTGCGCGTAGATCTGCCTGGCATGCCCGATGCTCTTGAGCCTCCGCACCCGTCTTCGGAGGTTCACATGCGCCGGCACTTGCTCGTTTCCGCAATGCTCGTCTCCGTACCTGTGTTTGCCGATGGAATGCCGCCCTTGCCCAACGTGCCGGTGAACGTCACCAACACGAAAGCGAATCCTGTCCCGACGGCCGCGCAGGGCGTCACTCAAGTATCGGGGGCGGTGGACGTCACCGGATCGTCGGTCGTGGTCAGCAATCAGCCGACCGTCAATCTCGCGCCCGGGAGCACCGTCGCAGTGAGTGGCAGCGTGAACGTTGCCAACCAGCCAACGGTCGGTCTCGCGACAGGCTCGTCGGTCGCAGTGTCCAGCCTTCCCGCTGTCCAGATCAGCGGAATGCCCGCGGTTCAAGTGGCAGGAGCCCAATTCGACTCGAACGGGAACCTCAAAGTGACTGGTAGCAACAACGGCGGAGCTGTGCCCGCCGGAAGGAGCATCACGCTCTGGGACCCGAACTCGGGCACGTACCGCATACCAGGCGGAGGCAAATTCCTTAACCCGGACATTCCGGACACCTCCGACTGCCGAAGCCTGACTGCCTTCGTGGATCTGACTCTCGCCACCGCGGATGACATTCGGCTTTACATTCCGTTCGGTTTTGTCCCCCTGGAGATCAAGGGAACCCTGATTGGCTTTTATTCGACGTATCGCGAGGTGATGGCGATTACGTTTTTCGTTCCGGGGACCTCGGTGCCAATTACTGCACCGAGCGCGAGCGTCGTCGTCAACTCGGCAGGCGCCGAGTACGCTTTGTTTGGGCTCACGCTCTTCTGCTCACGCTGATCTGAACAATTTGCCGGAGGTTTCGTATGCGCAGATACACTTGGATCGGTGTGTTCGCCGTGGGGCTCGTTGTCGTTTCCTCCGCCGTGCGGGGCGATCAGCCGCCGGCGTTCTCCTATCCCCAGATCACGTCCGCCGACGCCGACGCGGCCGGAACGACTCTCTTCATCGGGGG
>VBLM01000173.1:2873-5177 GCA_005879095.1 Deltaproteobacteria bacterium | reverse complement strand
CTATCGGACCCAAAGGCGACACCGGCGCCCAGGGGCTGAAGGGTGATACAGGATCGAAGGGGGACAAAGGCGATCCGGGGGCCACCGGAGAACCTGGAACCCAGGGAGCGCAGGGCATCACCGGTCCGCAAGGAACTCAAGGAGCCGCGGGTCCGGTGGGACCAAAGGGAGACGCCGGGTCCAAGGGGGATGCGGGTCCGGCGGGCGTTGCCGGGCCGCCGGGACCAGCCGGCCCTCCGAGTGCAGGTGGGCCACCGCCAACTACCTTCGCGGGACAATACGCGCTCTTCATCGACGGCGCGTTCGCAGGTCCGGTCCACTCGATCGGCCGTTGCACCGAGCACGACGGCCTTCCGAGCCCGCTGGATTTACCCACTCCGCCGCCGTGCGAGTTCACCATCGGGATGGGGATACAATCCAAGCTGATCGACTTTCTCAACGACAACTTCCAGCGTACGCCCAACAAGCGGGTCAGAAGCATCGAGTTCGTCCGCGTCGAGAATTCCGGCCAGGGCTTCCAGGCCAGCTCCAAGATCGTCCTCACCTGGCCGGTGGTGATCGCCGTTTCCATCCCATCCCTGGGACCCGCGGCGGGCGTGCAAATCGACGTCAACGCCGCGTCGGTCCTCCTTCAGCCCTCAGGAAGCGTGCAACTCGGCGACATGACCGATCGCCCGATCATTCCTCAGACCCTCACGGTGGAGCTCGGAACGCTGCCTGTCCCTCGACCCGATTCGATCGGGGAATTCGCGTTGAAGCTGGACTACGCGTTCGACACTGATCCCCAGGGAGAGCGCGAGTTCGTCCCCACGCGCCACGCAATTCTCACCGAACTGGCGTTTGGAACGCCCGTGCCCGCCAGTCAGAACATCCACGACCTGCGTTGGGTGCGAGGCCCGGACGTGATCATCGCCTTCGGAGATGGCACCGGCGCGCTGAGCGTAACCCTCGGCAATGTGGGGCAGGGTCAATTCGAATTCTACGAACGCATGGATGGCCGCACGTGGATGCTGCACTCCCGTTACCTGAACATCATCGACGTATCCGCCAACTTCGCGCCTGTATTCGCTCTCTCACCCTGATGTGCGGCGCTTCCGCCGATGACGCCGCCGGACGTATAAGCGGAGTGGGGCCGTCGGATGACGCGCATCGACGATCGCAGGCGGGGCTGTCCCCCCGAGCCGCAATCGATCTCGGGTGAGAACGAGACCGTGACGGCCCCCCATGAAGCGCAGCCGGATCGCGCCGATGCCGCGTTTTCTGCGGGCGCGCATCTGGGCAGATACCTCCTCCTTGCAAACCTTGGCCGGGGCGGCATGGGTGTCGTCTACGGCGCGTACGATCCAGAGCTCGACCGCAAGATCGCCATCAAGCTGGTGCGGCCCGAGTCCTCCGCGCCGGATGCGCAGACGCGGCTCCTGCGCGAAGCCCAGGCGATGGCGCGGCTGTCGCACCCGAACGTCATCGCCGTCCACGACGTGGGCACCTTCAACGACCGGGTCTTCATCGCCATGGAGCTGGTCGAGGGCGGCACCCTGCGCGAATGGATGCGCGCGCAGCGACCGGTTGCGGACGTCGTGCGGATGTTCATGCTGGCAGGGCGCGGGCTGGCCGCGGCGCACGCCGCGGGGCTCCTTCACCGCGTCTTCAAGCCGGACAACGTCCTGGTCGGAAACGACGGTCGCGTGCGCGTCACCGATTTCGGTCTCGCCCGGCACGTCACCGAACTGCACCTGCCTCCGAGCGGCACGTGGAGCAGGACGGCCTTTCCACCGTGACGACCTGGACCTGTATCAAGCGATGCACCCGAACCGCACAGATACAGGCTGTTCGTCCCTGATTTCAATGAGTTACGTTGGCATGGTCGATGCTCAGGGAGCATCGGCAGGAGGCTCCCATGCGCACGCTCGCTGGTCTTTCCTTGGCAGGATTCATTCTCGTCTCGTCCTCGGCGCGCGCCGATCAACCGCCGGCGCTCAGCTATCCGCAGCTCACGTCCGCGGAAGCGGACGCGGCCTTGACCACCATCTTCATCGGCGGCGCCGGTTTCGGCGTCGCCGCAACGCCGGTCGTGCAGCTGGGCGGGATGGCACTCAAGGTGGACAGCTTCGCGCCTACCGCGATCGTCGCCGAGCTCCCGTCCGGACTGCCCGCGGGGTCGTATTCGCTGTGGGTGCAGACGTTCGCGAACGGCTCGAGTCCGAACGGGGCGTGGACGTTCATGACCGCGGCGATCGGCGCGGTCGGACCGCGCGGCCCCAAAGGCGACACCGGCCCGCAGGGACCCAAAGGCGACACCGGCGC
>VBLM01000173.1:0-2824 GCA_005879095.1 Deltaproteobacteria bacterium | reverse complement strand
CGTCAAGGCGCCCTGCGATCCCGGCGAGCAGGCTCTCGGAGGCGGTCACGAATCGTTCGTCAACGCGCAGGACGCGATCGCGCCGCGGATCTGGGACAGCAACCCGGGAATGACCGACGACAACAGCGCGCAGGCTTGGGTTGTCGGAGTGGAGAACCGAAACCCGGTTTCGATGTCGTTTGCCGTGTACGCCGTGTGCACGGCGCCGTAAGGAGGCAGATCTGCTCCAGCTCGGCTTCGCTCTCGACCGGCCTGACGATCGCTATTCGCCGATTCTAGCGTTCCTGCGTGCGCGGGCGGATGAGCAGCTCGGACACGTTCACACGCTCGGGCTGTGACACGGCGTAGTAGATGGCGTTGGCGATGTCCTCGGCCTCGAGGATCTCCAGCCCCGGCCCGTACACGCCGCCGGGACCGGTGGCCAGCTTGCGGGTCGGTTCGTGCTTGATCGAGTCGGCCAGCTCGGTGGCGACGGCGCCCGGCTCGATGTCGGTGACGCGAACGCCGTAGGCGAGCGCTTCCTTCCGCAGACCGTCGCTGATGGCGCGCACCGCGAACTTGGTCCCGCTGTAGACGGCGCCGTTCTTGTTGGCGAACCGGCCCGCCACCGAGCCGACGTTGACGATGTGCCCGCGCTTGCGGCGCGCCATGCCCGGATAGACTGCGTTGATCGAGTAGAGCAGGCCTTTGACGTTGACGTCGATCATCCGCTCCCACTCGTCGACGCGGCCCTCGAGGATGGGCGAGAGCGGCATCAGCCCTGCATTGGCGACCAGGATGTCGACGCCGCCCATCGCCTCCAACTCTTCGCCGAGCCGTTCCATCGCGGTGCGGTTGGCGACGTCGACCGGCTTGATCACCGCCGGCGTCAGCTCCTGCGATAAAGCGCGCAGCCGGTCCTCGCGCCGCGACGAGAGCACGACCGCGGCGCCGTTCTGCGAGAGGACGCGCGCGGTGGCGGCGCCGATGCCGCTGCTCGCGCCGGTGATCCACGCCCGTTTGCCCGAAAGCGAACCCATGGGGCTTCTCGTATGCCAGCGCGCGTCCGATGTCAGCTGCGTCTTGCACAGTCCGTCGGCTTGCGATAACGCACGCGCCGAAACGAACCAGGAGAACGCCATGGCGCGCCGATGGACCTCTGTCGTGCTGCTGCTCCTCGCTTCGGCTGGCTGCAAGGAAAAAGCCGCGCCCGCCCCGGGCGCTGAATCGGCCGCTCCCGCTGGCGGCGCTGTCGTCGGCGCGGCGTTGAGCCTGACCGGCGCCGCGGCGTCGTACGGCGCCTCGCAGCGAGCCGGCCTCATGGCCGCCGTCGACGATTTGCCTCCGCCGAAGATCGACGTCAGGGTCGAGGACGACGCTTCCACCAAGGAGCAGGGCATCACGGTCTTCCAGAAGTTCATCAACCGCGACAAGGTCAGCGCGATCATCGGGCCGACGCTGTCCAACACGGCCAGCGCCGCCGACCCGCTCGCGCAGCAGGGCAAGGTGCCGGTCCTCGCCATCTCCAACACCGCGGCGACCGGCATCACCGACATCGGCAACTACATCTGGCGCGATTCCTTGACCGAGGCGCAGGTGATCCCCGGCGCGTTCAAGAAGGCGCAGGAGAAGCTGCAGTTCAAGACCGCCGGCGTGCTCTACGGCAACGACGACGTCTTCACCAAGGCCGGTTACGACGTGATGCAGAAGGCGCTCGCCGCCCTCAACGTGAAGGTGCTCGGCACCCAGACCTTCGCCAAGCCCGACCGCGACTACCACGCGCAACTCACCGCGTTGATCGGCGCGAAGCCGGACGTGCTGGTCGTTTCAGCGCTCGCCGACAACGCCTCTTCGATCGTCAGCCAGGCGCGCCAGCTCGGCTGGAGCGGCGCGATCCTCGGCGGCAATGGCTTCAACAGCCCCGCCTTCATCAAGAACGCCGGTGCGGCCGCCGACGGTGTGATGGTCGGCACCTCGTGGAATTCGCTCAGCCAGGAGCCCGCCAACCAGAAGTTCCTCGCCTCGATGAAGAAGGCGGGCGTGTCGCCCGACCAGTTCACCGCGCAGGCGTACACCGGCGTGCTGATCATCGCCGAGGCCATCAAGCAGGCGGGCGGCAAGAGCGGCCGCGACGACATCGAGGCCGGACTCGCCAAGGTGAAGGACCTCGACACGCCGCTTGGCAAATTCTCGTTCACCGAGGGGCGAGACGCGAAGCACGAGCCCTCCGTGCAGCAGGTGAAGGACGGCAAGTTCCAGATCGTCCAGTAATGGGTCAGCAGATCCTCAACGGCGTCTTCGTGGGGAGCATCTACGCGCTCTTCGCGGTCGGGTACACGCTCGTCTTCGGCGTGCTCGACATCCTGAATCTCGCGCACGCCGCGGTGTTCATGCTCTCGGCGTTCGCGGCGCTGGCGCTGGTGGATGCGGGGCTTTCGATCTGGATCGCGCTGCCGCTGGGCGTTTTTGCGGGCGGCGTGATCGGAATCATTCTCGAGCGGCTCGCCTTCCGGCCGCTGCGCGGTCGGTCGGACTCCAACATCTCGGGACTGATCAGCTCGCTGGCGATGGCCACCGTCTTCGAAGCGATCGCGCTGCAGATCTTCGGGCCCGACATCTCGCGCTTTCCGCAAGGAACGTTTCCCGATCGGACGATCACGATCGGCGGAGCGAGCGCGTCCCTGTTGCAGATCTGCATCGTCGGGATTTCGGTTGCACTGATGGCCGTGTTGACGTTCCTGCTCGCGCGCACCCGGCTCGGACGCCGCATCCGCGCCGTCGCCGAAAGTCCGCGCGCCGCCCGCATTCTCGGCGTCAACGTCGACCGCACCATCGCCCTCGCCTT
>VBLM01000777.1 GCA_005879095.1 Deltaproteobacteria bacterium | reverse complement strand
AACGGAAGCAGCCCGAAAAGGCCGATGTACGGCTTTCTCAGCATCACCGCGAGACCGTCGAGCACCAGGCCGCCGAGCATGCCGCCGTAGAACCACGGGTCTTTCAGGAACGGATCGGGCGGTGGCGGCACGTTCTGCTGCGCCCGCTGCCGCCGCTTGACGATGTCGTTCAAGGCGTCGTCGCGCTTCTTCAAGTCCTCCTTGGCGCGCGTGGCCTTCGCCGTCAGCTCCTTCATCTGCTCCGGCGACCACGGCGATCGGCCCAGCTCGGCCTCGACCGCTTTGACGTCGGCCTCGGCGTCTTTCACCTTCTCGTCGAGCAGCTTCAGGTCGTGCAGGCGCTGCGCGACCTTGAAGAGCCGGTCCTGCATGCCCTCGAATTTCTTGGTCAATTCGAGCTCGTCCTTGAGCGCCTTGACCTTCGGCTGGTCGACGTACGCCTCGCTCGCCGCCGCCGCCGCCTTGCCGCGAAGCGAGGGAAGCTCGTTCACCTCCAGCACGAAGAAGCCGGTATACGCGTCACTCGGCGGCATGCCGCACTCGACGCGGAGGAACGAGTCGATCTCCAGCTGGTCCTCGGTGAGCGGGCTGAACTTCTTGGTGCCCGAATCGAACTTGAGGAGCTGCCGGTTTCCGCCCAGCTCCCGCAGCAGCCGGTAGGGGCTGCCGTCGCCGCTGGTGAGGCCGACGCCGACGCGCGTCGGACCGCTGCCGTCCACCAGCCGTTTCTGGTCGTCGGGCGCCGGACACAGCGGGGCGATGACCGCCACGCGCAGCGAGGGCGCTTTGGAGACGATCGCGACGTAGCCCGGCTTCAGGGAAAGTTGGCCCTGGCCGGGGAGGTCCTTGACCTTATGGAACAGCAGCTCGGTGAGCTGCACGATCCCCCTCTGGATGGCGAGCTGTTACTGAGCGGCGCCGCCGCCCTCTTCGCGGTTCTGCAGGCGCGCCGCCTTGCCCTGCAGCTCGCGCAGGTAGAAGAGCCGCGCGCGTTTGACCTTGCCGCTGGTCACGATCTCGATCTTGTCGATGCGCGGTGAATAGAGCGGGAAGATGCGCTCGACGCCGACGCCGTAGCTCATCTTGCGGACGGTGAACGTGGTGTTCACCTGGCCGCGCTTCATGCGGATCACCACGCCCTCGAAGATCTGGATGCGTTCCTTGTCGCCTTCGCTGATCTTCGTATGCACCCGCACGGTGTCGCCCACGCGGAACTGCGGGACCTGCGCCCGCGTTTCCGGCTTCACGTTCCGTTGCTCCACCAGCTCGATCGCCTTCGAACGCATTTTCGTAACCTCTTCCTGCGAAGTCGCTACCGCTCGCCTAGAAATCGAATTTCGTCAAGTGCTTTTGAGTAAATCCGGCCGCCGCGACCGGGTCCTCTGCAGCGCCTGCTCGCGCCGCCAGGCCGCGATCTTCGCGTGGTCCCCCGAAAGCAGCACTTCCGGCACCTTCCGGCCGCGGAATTCGGGCGGCCTCGTATATTGCGGTCCTTCGAGCAGGCCCTCGGTGAAGCTCTCGCTCAAAGCGCTCTCGGCGTTGCCGAGCACGCCCGGAACCAGCCGCGCCATGGTGTCGATGATGGCCAGCGCCGCCAGCTCGCCACCGGTGAGGACGAAGTCGCCGAGCGAGATCTCGTCGTCGATCCAGTCCATCACCCGCTCGTCGACGCCTTCGTAGCGGCCGCAAACCAGAATCAACCTGGCCGGCAGCTCCTGCGCCACGCGCTGGTCGAACTTTCGCCCCTGCGGCGACATGAGCACGACGCGCGCCGACGGGTCGCGCTGCTTTGCCGACTCGATGGCTGCCACCAGCGGTTCCGGCTTCATCACCATGCCGGCGCCGCCGCCGTACGGGACGTCGTCGGTGACGCGGTGTTTTCCCTCGGCGAACTCGCGGATGTCGGTCACCTGCACGCGCAAGAGGCCCGCGGCGCGCGCCTTGTTCGACCGAAAGCACGTCATTCTCCTTCGAACTCGAACAATCCTTCCGGCACCTCGATCACGATACGCCGGGCCTCCGACATCACCTCTTGCACGAGGCCCATCGGCACCAGCGCCCCGCCCTTCAGCCGCAGCAGATCCTGCGCTCCCGCCTCCTCCAGGTCCTCGACCACGCCGCGCACTCTCCCGGCCGCGTCGGCGACTTCGAACCCGATCAGGTCGACCGCGTAGACCTCGCCTTCCTCGGCCGGAGGAAGCTCGTCGCGATCGACTTCCACCTCCTGCCCGCGGAGCGCGTCGGCCGCGTCGCGATCGTCGATTCCCCGCAGCGCGACCAGGTATCCGAGGTTCACGCGCTCGGCCCGGGCCACCTCGAACTCGCGCCCTTCGAGAAACAGGCGCCGGACCTTCTCCAGACCCGTCGACTCCGCGTTGTACGGCGCGACCAGCAGCCGCCCGCGGACGCCGTGGGCCCTCGCCACCCGGCCGACGGCGAGCCGCACCGGCCTACTTGGCCTGCTGCGCCGCGGTCTTCTTCTGCAGCTTGATCAGCTGCGCCACCGTGGCGCTGGGCTTGGCGCCCATCTTGAGCCAGTGCTCCAGCCGGTCGTGCTTCAGCGTGACCTTGGCGGGGGTGAACTTCGGATCGTAAGTGCCGATCTCCTCGTTGAACTTCCCGTCCCGCGGATTGCGCGAGTCGGTCGCAACGACGTGATAAAAGGCATGTTTCTTCGCCCCACGACGGGCGAGACGCAACGTGACGGCCATATGCGGAACTCCTTGGAAAAAGCGGGCTTCTTTACACGTTTTGGACCGTCCGCGTCAAGCTCACGCTCAGAAGCAAAATCTCACCGCGCTTGTAGCCTTACCTGCCCAGCAACCTGGCAAGCAGCCAGACCACAGTCGAGACAGCCGTCAAAATGTACAGAATGGCCGGGACGTGGCGCTGGTTCATGCCCGCCTCCGGGCCAGCTCGCGCAGATTGAAAACGCGGACCGCCACCAGCCAGGCGGCAAAGAGCCA
>VBLM01000172.1 GCA_005879095.1 Deltaproteobacteria bacterium | reverse complement strand
GTCCTCAGCGACGCGCGCGCGGCCGTTGGCGCGCAGCGCTAGCAGCGCCACGCCGGCGAGCGTCAGCGCCAGCGCGAAGACGGCGCGCGGCGCAACGATCTCGCCGTAGAACGCTGCACCCAGGGCCAGCGCGATCATCGGATTCAGATAGGCATAACTCGCGGCCAGCGTCGGCCGCACCGTCGCGAGCAGGTATTGATACGCGCTGTACGCGATGATCGATCCGAAGACGATCAGGTATGCAACGGCCGCGACCGCCCGCACGGGCGGCGCGGAGACGAGCCGTTCGCCGCGCAGCAGCGCGACTGCCAGCACGACCAGCCCGCCCATCAGCATCTGCGTCGCGTTCGTCATCGGCCCGCGCGGCGTCGTCATCCGCGCGCTGAGGATCGAGCCGAGCGACCAGGTCGCGCAGGAGAGCACCAGCATCACAGCGCCGGCCGTGCTCGCGCGCAGATCGCCGGCGCTCTGCAAGACGGCGACGCCGGCGAGGCCGATGGCGAGGCCGATCCATTCGCTGCCGATCGGCCACTTTCCGAAGAGGCCCGCCACCAGCGCGACCCAGATCGGAATCGAGGCCAGCGCCACCGCCGCCACACCCGAGGTGACCCACTGCTCGGCCACGACGACGCAGGCATTTGCGGAGACGAGCAGCGTACCGATGACCAGCGACTGCTTCCACTCCGCGCGCGTCGGTAGCGGTGCGCCGCGCAGACGGGCATAAACCAGCAAGACCCCGCCTGCGATCACATACCGCACGCCCGCGATCAGGAGCGGCGGAATGCCCTCCAGCGCGATGCGGATGGCAAGAAACGTCGATCCCCAGATCAGGTAGAGCGAAACCAGAGCGAGGATCACGCGCGGGCGTTCGTTCCTCATCGCCGCAGTAGATGCGCGGGCGGCCGGGAAGTCGCGCGACAAACGGACTCCGATATTTCATGTGCAGCGCGGCCGATGACTCATCGGTCAGTCATCGATCGACTGCTGGTCGCGGGCCGCCTTGATCAGCAGATCCACCAGCCGGTCCGCCAGCTCGCGCGAGCCCGGCAGCGCTTCCATGTACGTGCGCCGCACGGCCGCTTCACGCCGCGGGTCGAGGACCGCGCGCCCCGTCTGCCGCTTGGAGTTGCCGATCACTTTCGCCACTTCCAGCCGCCGCTGCACGAGCAGCGCCAGATCGTGATCGATCGAATCCACCCAGGCGCGCAATTGCGCGAGCGGCAACCGCGCGTCCGGATGCAGCGCCAGCGCGCGCGAGAGCTCCTGGAACCGCGCCGGCACCAGCGCCTGCTCGCCATCGCTCAAGGCCCGCGCCGGATCGTCGTGCACCTCGACGATCAGGCCGTCCGCGCCCGCCGCCCAGGCGGCTCGCGCCAGGCCCTCGACGAGATCGGCGCGGCCCGCGGCGTGCGACGGATCGGCGACGATCGGCAGATGCGTGAGCGGCCGCGCCGCGAGCATGCCGCCGAGGTCCAGCGTATTCCTCGTCCGCGCTTCAGGAGCACCGGCCGCCCCGCCCGGCCGACCGCGCGCAGCAGATCGAAGTTCTGCATGTTCCGCGCGCCGATCTGCAGCACGTCCGCCTTCGCCGCGACCGGCTGCACCTGATCGATCGCCATCACCTCGGTGACGATCGGCAGGCCCGTCTCCTTGCCGGCCTCGACCAGCCAGTCCAGCGCCTCGAGGCCATGTCCCTGGAATGCATACGGATTTGTACGAGGTTTAAAAATGCCTCCGCGCAGCGCCGTCGCGCCACAAGAAACGACTTCGCGCGCGATGCGCAGCATCTGCTCGCGCGATTCCACCGAGCACGGCCCGGCGATCATCGCGCGCGCCCCCGCGCCCACTTTGAAGGGCCCGATCTCGACCACCGTCGGCGGCTTGCGGGCGGTCGCGTGCGGCAGCGATTTCACCACCGGCTCGGTGCCTTGACGGGGCGGCACCATCCGCGCCGCGTGCGCCGCCGGCTGGCCGAGGGAAATGACTTGCACGTCGCGCACCGGGGCCAGCGCCTGCAGCCGCGCGGCATCCGCCCCGAGCACCCACATCCGAACCGGGAACTCCGCGTTGCCGGCCAGCGGCAGGAGCGTGGCGCCGGTCAGCACGTCGAGCCGTCCGGTCGCGGTCATGCTCGAAGTCCGCAGAAAAGCGAGCGGCACCTGCGCGCGCGCGTGATCGGCCATGCGCAGGTGCACGAAGCGCGTGCCGTTCTGCTCCTTGTCGGAGACGTCGTCGACCAGCACTTCCAGCCCGTACCGCTCGGCGGCGCGCCGCGAGCAGACGGCGGCGTCGGTCGACGACTCGTGCGAGACGATCTGCGCCGCGCCCGCGGTGTCGTAGCAGACGACGCGCTCGATACCCATCTGCGCCAGCCGGTGCGTGCACTGCCGCAGCGCGGCCGGATGCGACCACGCGCGCTTCACTTCGTTCAAAGGCGTCCCCGGCCGCGCCGCCAGCGAGAGCCGCACCGGCACGCTGGTGAGCCCGACCGCAACCAGATCTGACCCATCGACCACGAACTGCGCGAACGGCTCCAGCGCCTCGGTGATCGCGCCGACGACCGCGTTCTCCATCGGCAGCACGGCTTCGTCGATCAGGCCGTCGCGCAACGCCTCCAGCAGCTTCTCGAAACTGGCAAACCCCTTGGGAATGCCGCCGTGCGCCGCTGCCGCCACTTCACCGTAAGCGCCCGGCTCGCCCTGGTACCCGACCCGGACTTCCTCGACGGATTGCTCTGCCGCATCGCGTCCTTCGATTTCACGCAGCACCACCGTAGCGCCTCCAAAGGCCAGATTAGCGCATGCCGGAGGTAGTCAAGACACTTACTTCGCGGAGAGTACCGACATCGGTTACGCTGGTTCCGATGCCCCGCGATCCGACCGACGACGCCCCGCTCTCCCGCCAGCTGTGGCCGGCCGATCTGGCAGCGGAGCCGTTCGCCGCCGTCTTTCGCAAGCATTTCGCGGCGCTGAAGGCCGCTCACCAGGCGCAGCCGCACGAGGGCGTGCTGATCGCGGCGGTCGACGGCAACGGTTTCTTCGACGGACACGCGCATTTGCGGCTGCCGACTTCCGGCATCGCGCACCTGATCATCGGCCGCCACGAGCGGTGCGACGTCGTCCTCTCGCGCGACAGCGACGTCTCGCTGCGCCACCTGCTCGTGCGCGCGACGCGCGGCCATCATGCCCAGATCTACCTGCGCGCCATCGATCTCCGCTCGCGCTGTGGCCTCCTCAGCGAGGACGGCAAGCGCTGCGAAGCCATCGCCAGCAAGGGACCGCTCTTCCTCCAGGTGGCGAGCTACGTGCTGTTGCTGCTGCCCACCGGGCCGGCGGTCAAGCCCTGGACCAACGACGCGGACGAGACCTGGCGCGGATTCGCGCCGCGCGATCAGGAGATCCTGCCGCCGCCGCAGCCGCTGAAATCGCGTTCCGCTCCGGCGCCGAACGCGGTCCGGCTGGCGACCATCACCATCCAGTCCAGCTCGCCGCAGGCGGGGGATCTCACCTCGACGCACGCGGTCTGGAGCGACCAGCTCGAGCGCGGCATCCTCGTCGGCCGCGACGACCGCTGCAGCCACGGCGGGCTCGAGGAAGGCAACCTGAGCCGCGTGCACCTCGTCCTGCTCAGCGTCGACGACGAAGTGTGGGCCATCGACACGGCCAGCACCAACGGCAGCCGGATCTACAACGGCCCGCCCTTCCGCCAGCTCCTCATGACCGGCGAGAGCCAGCTGGTGCTCGCCGACGCGCTTGCCCTCCGCTGGCAGCCGGTCATGCACGCAGCGCGTGCGTAACTTGCGCGTATGGCGCGAAAACGGAGCAGGCGGCAGGTTGGCTATGCGGTGATCGGGCTGGGGCACATCGCACAGACTGCGGTGCTGCCCGCTTTCAAGCACGCGAACAACGCGAAGCTGGTCGCGATCGTTTCTTCCAACGAAGAGAAGCGCCGCAAGCTCGCGCGGCGCTATGGCTGCGACGCCTTCTCGGTCGACGACCTCGACATCTGCCTCGATCTCCCCGACGTCGACGCCGTCTACATCGCCGAGCCGAACGACAAGCACGCCGAGTTCGCCGTCCGCTGCGCTCGCGAGGGCGTGCACGTCCTCTGCGAGAAGCCCCTCGCCATCTCCGAAGAGGAATGCCGCCGCATGATCGAGGCCTGCCGCGAGGCGGGCGTGAAGCTGATGACGGCGTATCGGCTGCACTTCGAGCCCTCGAACCTCGAAGTGATCAAGCTGATCGAGCAGGGCCGTATCGGCGACCCGCGCTTCTTCTCTTCGACGTTCGCCTACCAGGTGAAGCCCGGCAACATCCGTACCTCGGCCGAGCGCGGCGGCGGCGCCATCTGGGACCTCGGCGTCTACTGCATCAATGCCGCGCGTTATCTGTTCCGCGCCGATCCGATCGAGGTCTTCGCCCTCCGCGCCGACCGCCCCGACGACCCGCGCTTCGAAAACGTCCACGAAGCCATGAGCGTCTTGATGAAATTCCCCGGCGACCGCCTCGCGCAGTTCACCGTCAGCTTCGGGAGCTACGAGCAGGACCAGTACCGCATCGTCGGCACCAAGGGCGAGATCGTGCTCGACCAGGGCTACGAATACGAGGGTCCACGCACGCTCGAGCTCTCGACCGCCAGCGGCACGCGGACCAAGAAGTTCAAGCCCGCCGACCAGTTCGCGCCCGAATTGATCGCTTTCTCCAAGGCGGTGCTCGCGGACAGGGACGTCGAGCCCGACGGCGAGGAAGGCCTGCGCGACGTCCGCATCATCGTGGCCGCCCTCAAGTCAGCCCGCGAGAACCGCCCGCTGACTCTGGTCTGGCCGGCCCGGCACCGCCGCCCCGAGCCGCGCGACCGAATCTACCGCCCGCCCGTCCGCGAGCCCTCCCCGGTCCACATCGACGCCCCCACGCAGTAATTTGGGGACACCCTCCGGGGACACCCTTGTGGGACACCCTCGCGAGGGTGTCCCACAAGGGTGTCCCACAAGGATGTCCCAACTATTTCTGAATCAGGCCGCAGGCGACGCGGTCGCCGGCGTCGCCGGCTGGCTGCGACTTGTAGTCATCGGCCTTGGCGTGAATCACCAGCGCCGAACCGTCGCCGGCGAAGAGGCCGTCCGCGCCTTCCAGCGTCTCGTCGTGGGCGAGAAGCTCAGCCTTGACCTTGCCGTTCGCCGGCACCTCGATGTTGGGCAGGTCGCCGGCGTGCGCGCCTTCGGCGTTCATGAACCCGTGCTGCTTCTTGCCGGGATTGTCGTGCCCGCCGGCGCTCTTGAACGCAGGCGGCTCGCACTTGGCGGTCTCGTGAATATGGATCGCGTGCATGCCGGGCTTGAGACCGTGCAGGTCGACCGCGATGAGCACGCCGTGCGCCGTCTGCGTCAGCTTCGCGGTGCCGACCGCCTTGTTCTTCGCGTCGATCAGGTTGACGGTGGTGGTGGCCGGAGCGGCCGCCGGCGCGCCGGCGTCGGCTTGTGCGAGGAGTACGGCAGCGAAAGCGATCAGGATCATGGCGGCCTCCTTGGAGAGGCGGCCTTCTTACTATTTCCATTCGACTTTGACGACCGTGTACTCCACCTCCCCGGCCGGACGTCGGACCCGGACCGAATCGCCCTCGCGCTTGCCGAGCAGCGCCTTCCCCAGCGGCGCCTCGTAACTGATGCAGCCCGGCCCCAGCTCCTCGCTTCCTACAATTTGATACTTGGTATACTCGCCGTCTTCATCCTCGATGGTGACCGTCGCGCCGAAGAAGACGCGATCCGTCCTCGGCCGCTTCGCCGGATCGACCACCTCGAACGATTCCAGCTGCTTCTGCAGCCGGTGCAGCCGGGCGTCGATCTCCCTCAGCTTCTTCTTCCCCAGCTTGTACTCGTAGTTCTCGCTCCGATCGCCGTGCGCCGCCGCCACCGTCACCTCGTGCGTCACGCGCGGCCGCTCCTCGTGCAACAGCCGCCGGAACTCCTCGCGCAGCCGCTCGAAGCCATTGAGCGTAATGTATTTCTTCACGCACTCCAGTTGCCCGAAGCGCGGCGTGCTGGCAACCTTCCGCGCCGTGTCGACCGCCGTCACCCAGGGCATCCGCATCACCGTCAAGAGCCGCTTCCTCCCCGAGCAGTCGTCGGCGGGCCGCTGGGCCTTCGCCTACACGGTGCGCATCGAGAACGTCGGCTCGATCACCGCCCAACTCCGCAGCCGCCACTGGATCATCACCGACGGCAACGGCAAGCGCGAGGAGGTCAAGGGCGACGGCGTGGTCGGCAACCAGCCGATCCTGAGACCCGGCGAAAAGTTCGAGTACACCAGCGGCGCGGTCCTCCAGACACCGCACGGCTCGATGCAGGGCACCTACCGGATGGTCACCGAGGACGGCCGCCAGTTCGACGCCGACATCGCCCCGTTCCCTCTCACGCAACCCGGCTCGCTCAACTGAAAGGCTTCAAGCGCACCGCGGAGGCGCGGAGAACGCGGAGTTTGTTTTTCCAAAAAGAAGCTCCGCGAACCTCCGCGCTCTCCGCGCCTCCGCGGTGAGATTTTGCTCTTTGAAGTTGCACCGCCGTCACCGAACCGTCACAAACTACGGGTATGACCCGCGAGGTGCGCCAGCGCATCCTCATCGTCGACGACGAGAAGGACATCGTCCAGGTGCTGGAGTTCGCGCTCAAGCAGGCGGGCTTCGAGACCATCACGGCCGGCGACGCGGCGCAGGCCTTCGCCCGCGTGCGCGAGACGCAGCCCGATCTGGTCGTGCTGGATCTCATGTTGCCCGATCTGCCGGGGACCGAAGTCTGCCGCCAGCTCAAGTCGGCAGCGAGGACGGCGGCGACGCCGGTGATCATGCTCACCGCGCGCGGCGACGAGGTCGATCGGGTGGTCGGCTTCGAGCTGGGCGCGGACGACTACATCACCAAGCCGTTCAGCGTGCGCGAGGTGGTGCTGCGCATCAAGGCCATCCTGCGGCGCAACGCGCCGGGCGAGCCGGCCAAGCTGCGCGAGACGGTCGGGCCGTTGCGCGTCGATCCCGAAGCGCACCGCGCATACGTGGACGGCGTCGAGGTCGAGCTGACCGCGCTCGAGTTCCGGCTGCTCTCGACCTTCATGTCGCGCGTCGGCCGAGTGCAGACCCGCGAGCAGCTGCTCCACGACGTGTGGGAAATGACCGGCGACGTGCAGACCCGCACCGTCGACACGCACGTGAAGCGACTGCGGGAGAAGCTGGGCAGCGGACGCGATCTGATCGAGACCGTCCGCGGCATCGGCTACCGGATGTCGGAACCCGAGCGCGGATGAAGCTCTTCGGCCGCAAGCCGACGCTGGAAGAAGCGGTCGAGCTGATCCGCGCCGAGCTGCGCGAAGGGCGCGCGCCGCAGACGCTGGTCGACGAGCTGCGGCGGCGCGAGCCGCTCATCTCCGGTGGGCGCGAGCCGCCCCGGCTGCAGGAATTGCTCGAGGCCGTGCCCGGCGCCGCCGCGCTGCTGGAGGTCGGCGCTCGCATCGTGGCGCGCAATGCGCGGATGGAGCAGCTGCTCGGCGGCGCGCCAACGGTGCTCGAGGCTGCCCGCTCCGACGAGCTGGTCGACCTCTGCGCCCGCGGTCTCGCCGGCTGGCCGCACCAGCGCGAGCTGGCGCTGCCCGCGCTCGGACTCCAAATCCAGGCTCAGGTGACCCCGCTCTCGCACGCCGGCGCGACTTCATCGCCAACGCCTCGCACGAGCTGCGCACGCCGGTCACCGCCATCAGCGGCGCCGCCGAGACGCTCTTGCACGGCGGCCTCGATCTGCCCGAGCAGGCGCGCACGTTCGTCGAGATGATCGCGCGCCACGCCGGGCGGCTGACCCGGCTCACCGACGACCTGCTCGACCTCTCGCGGCTGGAGACGGGCGAGTGGAAGGCCGCGCTGGGCGCGGTGCAGCTCGCCCCGCTGGCCGCATCGGTGATCGACCTGTTCCGCGAGCGCGCAGCCGAAAAGGGCATCGTCCTCGACGCCGACGTGCCGGAGCGATTGCGCGCAAATGCCGACCGGCGCGCCTTGGAGCAGATCCTCGTCAACCTGCTCGACAACGCGGTCAAGTTCACCCCACCGGGCGGCCGGGTGACCCTGCTCGGCGACGG
>VBLM01000775.1 GCA_005879095.1 Deltaproteobacteria bacterium | reverse complement strand
CCTCGGCCGGCGCGATCACGACCTCCGCGGCGCGCCACCCGTGATGCTTGAGCACGCCCTTGAACGGCGGCTTGCCGACGACGTTGCCGGTCAGCCGGACCGAACGCGGATCGAATCCGGCCGGCAACTCGACGGACGCGCCCTCGGCCTCGGTGCGCACCGGCTCCAGCGTGATCATCGAACGCAGCGCCTTCCGGCAACCGTCATGCACCGTTCGCGCCGCCGCCCCGATCTGCGCGTCCGAAAATCCCGCCAGCTCTTCTTCGCAGAAATCGATCAGCCGCCCTTCGCGCTGCAGGATCGCCAGCAACTGCAGCGGCTCGGCCGGCCGCTGCAGCCGCTGCACTCGCGCAGCGAACTCCGCATTGAAAACGATCCTGAACCAGCAAACGACAGCAAGCCAGACTCGCGCAAAGAACGACGGCATGCGGTCCTCCAGTTTCAGGGTAGCGTCTCGCTGAGGAAACG
>VBLM01000171.1 GCA_005879095.1 Deltaproteobacteria bacterium | reverse complement strand
CGGCGGCGCGCGCTTTCCTGAAGGCGCTGCGGCTCTGGACGTGCGCCGAGTCGCTCGGCGGCGTCGAGTCATTGATCGAGCACCCGGGGATCATGACGCACGCTTCGGTCCCGCCGGAGACGCGCCGCAAGCTCGGCATCGACGACGGCTTCATCCGGCTGTCGGTCGGAATCGAGAACGCGCAGGATCTGATCGACGATCTCTTCCAGGCTCTCGACCAGGCCTAGCGGTCTTCGAGCAGGTCCTGTGCCGTCAGGTCCGGCGCGGCGCGGCAGTGCTCGAATTCGAGCAGGCCGATGTCGTCGTACCGCGACCGCACGCGATCGGAGAGCAGACCGATGCGCTTCAAGTTGGGCACGATGCGCTTGAACATCGTCCGCCGGAAGATGGCCATCATCTCGCTCTGCAGGACGATCCGGTCCCATTCCGCGCGGCTGAGCGCGTGGGCCCAGTGCTCCTCGTAGTACTCGTGCGCGAGGAACCGGTTGCGCAGGAGGTATGCGACCTCGAACGCCCAGTCCTCGCGCTCGCGTCGCTCCTTTTCGCTCACTTGCGTCGCGTAGAACTTCTGCAGCGCGAGCACGCCGTAATGCACGTGCCGAGCTTCGTCGGTGATGACGAAGGTCAGCATCTGCTTGAGCAGCGGCTCACTGGTGTGGCTGCGCAGAAAACCGAAGGCACCGAGCGCGAGCCCCTCGATCATGATCTGCATGCCGAGGAACTTGAGGTCCCAGCGGCCGTCGGTCATCAGCGCGTCGATGACCACGTAGAGGTTGTCGTTGATCTCGTACAGCTTCTCCAGCTTCTGCGTCAGGTAGGTGTGGAAAGTCTCGACGTGGCGGCCCTCGTCCACCACCTGCGTGCTGCCGAAGAGCTTGGCGTCGAGCCACGGCACGGCCTCGGTGACCTGCGCGGCGGCGAAGAGGGCGCCCTGCTCGCCGTGGAGAAACTGGCTCAGCATCCAGGCCATCAAACCGCGGCGCTGCCGGCCTTTCTCGCGCGGCGTGAGCCGCACGAACGCGGGATGATGGACGAGCGGGATGATCGCGTCGGGGATCAGCGGATGCTCGGCGCTCTCGGGATCGACCGAGGCTGACCAGTCGAGATCGGCGGTGGCGTTCCACTGCGAGGCCTTGGCGGCTTCGTAGAGCCGCGCCATCTCCGGCTCGCTTCGGCGGTAGCGCCAGTCGAACTGCGCGCTGTAGTCGAGGCGCAGGGGCGTGCTGGCTTCGTTGCGCCCGCGCTGCTGCACCAGCCCGCGGAAGGCCGGACCGAGCATCGAGGCCAGCACCTTGAAATTGCGGTTCTGGACCGCGTTGCGCAGCAGCGGCCCGCTTCCGGCGAGACTCTCCAGGATCGAAGTCATCGCCGGCCCCCTTTGCGCTTTTTGGCCGTTTGACCAAAGGTCCTCCGCTTGTCCTCGGCGAGCAGCCCGAAGGCCAGGTAGGACCAGAAGGCATCCGCGATCTCGCCGGGCGTGCGCGGGTCGTTCTCCTGCCGCCACTGCGCCACCCAGTTCATGGCGCCGAAGCCGAACTGGCGCACCAGCTCGAGATCGATGCCGGGCCGCGCCCAGCCGGCCCGCGCCGCGTCCAGCAGCAGGTCGTCCCAGAAGCCTTCGTACCGGGCCCGCAAGCGCAGCATGCGCTGCATGGCCCCGCCTTCCAGCGAGCGCCAGTCGTAGAGCAGGACGTAGAAATCGTCGTCGCCGGAGAGCAGCGCTTCGATGTGCGCCCCCAGTCCGAGCCGCAGCCGCTCCGCCGGATCGCGCGCCGGCTCCACCGCGGCGCGGCCCAGAGCGAGGAGGCGGTTCAACGCACGCTCCATCAGATCGAGCAGCAGCGTCTCCTTGCTGGGGTAGCGGTAGTGAAGGCTTCCCGGGAGCATGCCGGCGGCCTGCGCCACTTCGCGCACGGTCGCGCCACCGAACCCGTGCCTGCGGAAGACGTGGGCGGCGGCGTCGAGCACCACCTCCTCGTCGAAGGTGCGGCGCGCGGCCGCCGGTCCGAGGTTCTTGGTCATTTGACCAAGAACTTTGCTCGGCGCTTCAGAGGAGGTCAAGTGGTTCTTGGTCAAATGACCAAGAAACTTGCGATAGCGTACCGCGATGCCGCGGGCCCGCCTGATCGTCGTCTGCGCGCTGACCCTGTGCGCTTTCGCCTCCAACTCGCTGCTCACCCGCCGCGCGCTCGGCGCAGGCCAGGCCGGCGCGGCTTCCTTCGCGGCGCTGCGGCTGCTCTCGGGGGCCGCGATGATGTGGATCCTCTCGCGCAATCGACAGCGTGCCGGCGCGGAGGCCGGCTGGCGATCGGCGCTCTGGCTGTTCCTGTACGCCGCGCCGTTTTCCTGGGCGTACCTGCGGCTCTCGGCCGGGATCGGCGCGTTTCTCCTCTTTGGAACCGTGCAGGCGACGATGATCGGGGCCGCCGTCGTGCACGGCGAGCGTCCTCCGCCGCGCACCTGGGCGGGACTCGCGCTGGCGCTGGCCGGCCTCGCGGGCCTGACGCTCCCCGGTGCGCAGGCTCCGCCGTTCGCGGCGGCAGCGGCGATGATCGTCGCCGGTCTCTCGTGGGGCGCGTATTCGCTGCGCGGCCGGTACGCGCGCGACGGCATCGCCGCGACCGCCGACGCGTTCATCCGCAGCGCGCCGTTCGCTGCCGCCCTGTGGGTCGCCGCCCTGCTCTTCGCGCCGCCCGCCGCCGCGCTGTCGGAAACCGGCGCAGCGCTCGCGGTCGCTTCCGGCGCGCTCGCGTCCGGCCTCGGCTACAGCCTGTGGAACACCGCGATGCCGCACCTGCGCCTGTCCACCGCCGCCATCCTGCAGATCTCGGTTCCGCCACTCGCCGCCGCCGGCGGAATCGCGCTCTTGGGCGAACGGCCAACTGCTCGCCTCGTCTTTGGCGGCGGAGCGATCATCGCCGGCGTCGCCTTGGCCATCCTGCCGAGGAAAACTACCTGAGCAACTCGCGCGCCACCGCGAGCAACTGGATGTCGCTCGTGCCGCCGCCGATTTCGAGCAGCTTCGCGTCGCGCGCAAGGCCTTCGACGCGATAGTCGGCCGTGTATCCGTTCCCGCCCAGAATCTGCACGGCATCGAGCGCGCACTCGGTCGCCAGCGTCGACGAGGTGTACTTGGCCGCGCAGAAATACGCCAGCGACGCGTCGCCCGAATCGGCCAGCGCGCGCCCGCGATCGAGCAGCGCGCGCACCGTCTCCTGCGCCGCGTACATCCGCGCCAGCCGCAGCTGCACCGCCTGGAACTGCGCGATCGGCTGGCCGAACTGCCTCCGCTCCTTCGCGTACTCGGTCGCGAGCTGCAGGCTCTCCTCGACGATCGCCAGTCCCATTCCCGCCAGCCCGGCACGCTCGCCGAGCAGCGTCTCGATCGCGGTGCGCTTCCCGCTCTCCTCCGCATCGCCCAGCAACCGATCGGCCGGAACGCGCACCTCGTCGAGGTAGATGGAGCCGGTGGGCGAAGCGCGCATGCCCATCTTGTCGAGCGGCGGACTGGTGGAGACGCCCGGGTCGGAGCGCTCGAGCACGAACGGGCGGATCTCGCCGTCGTATGGTGCGCCGTGGATGCGCGCGTAGACCACCAGCACGTCGGCGATCGGCGCGTTGGTGATGAAGGACTTTTCACCGGAAAGCGCGAAGCCGCCGTCGGGCAGGCGACGCGCCGCCGTGCGCAGCGAGAACGCGTCGCTGCCCGCTTCCGGCTCGGTCAGCGCCCAGCAGCCGATCCGCGTGAACGACAGCACCGGCGCCGCCCACCGCTCGCGCTGCGCCGGCGTACCCCGCCGCAGCAGCGACTGGCCGCACAGCCCCAGGCTGGCGCCAAACGAAAGCGCGAATCCGGGCAGGACCCGCGTCAGCTCGTACAACAGCGTGCCGGTCAGCCCGGGGCTCGCGAGCAGCGCGCCGTCGGCGCCCGTCTCCTGCGCCGCATCGCGCGCCATCTCGGGCAGCCCCAGCGTCTCGGCCAGCTCGCGCATCAGGCCGATCAGCGGAACGTCGGTGCCCGGTGTCCCGCCGTGCCGCTCCAGCTCGCGGGCCCGCGGCAGCAGCCGCTCCCTCGCGAACACGCGCGCGATCCGTCCCGCTTCCTCCAGCAACGGTTCTCCCATGACCGCAGCGTAGCAGGCCCGCCGCGTGTAGAGTGCGCGGCCGATGAGCGAGCCCCCGAAATCGCCGAAGGACGCAAGACGCCAGGAGCGGGTCAAGCACGGCTCCCGCGCCGTGCGCGACGTGCGCCCTCGAGACCGCGGGCGATTTGGTCAAACGACCAAACCGAGGCCGGTCCGTCCGCCGCCGGTGCTCGGCAGCATCGGCGAGACCCGGGGAACCTCCGACGAGCCCACCGTCGTCCTCTCGCGCCGGGCGGTCGAACGGCTCGACCAGGGCCACGTCTGGATCTACCGCTCCGATCTCGCCTCTCCCGAAACGCTCGCCGGCGGAGAAGTGGTCCGGCTCGCCGACGAACGCGGCTGGTTCGTCGGCAAGGCCTTCTACGGCGCGCAGAGCCAGATCGCGGTGCGGCTGCTCACGCGCGAGGACGAACCGATCGACGACGCTTTCTTCGCGCGCCGCCTGGCGCAGGCGAAAGGGTTGCGCGACACGATCGTGCCGGATCCGGAGCGCCGCCGCGCAGTACGCCTCGTCCACGGCGAGGCCGATCTCCTCCCCGGCCTGATCGTCGATCGCTACGCCGACTGCCTCAGCGTGCAGACGCTGATCGAAGCCACCGACGCACGCCGCGAGCTCTTCGCCAATCTTCTGCAGGAGCTCGTCCACCCGCGCGCGATCGTCGAGCGCAACGACGTCCGCGTCCGCGCACACGAGGGCCTCCCGCAGCGGAAGGGCATGTTGCGCGGCGACCCGCCCGGTCCGGTCGAATTCCTCGAAGGCGAGATCACGCTCGCCGCCGACCTGCTCGAAGGCCAGAAGACGGGGGCCTTCCTCGATCAAGCGGAGAACCGCGTCGAAGCGGGCCGTTACGCCCGCGGTCGCGCGCTCGATTGTTTCACGTACGGCGGCGCCTTCGCGCTGCAACTCGCGCGCCGCGCGGACAACGTCGTCGCCGTCGACATCGGCGAACAGGCCGCCGCGCAAGGCCGCGCCGCCGCCGCCCGCAACGGCGTGCGCAACGTCGAGTTCAAGGTGGCCAACGCGTTCGATCTGCTGCGCGAGGAGTCGGAGCGAGGCGAGCGGTACGACACCATCGTCCTCGACCCGCCCGCATTCGCGAAAGCGAAGTCGTCGGTCGACCCGGCGCTGCGGGGATACAAGGAGATCAATCTCCGCGCTTTCCACCTGCTCAACCCCGGCGGCGTGCTCGTCACCTGTTCCTGCTCGTTCCACATCGACGACGCGCAATTCGAAACGACCGTCCTCGCCGCGGCCGGCGACGCGAAGCGCCGCGTCCAGGTCGTCGAACGCCGCGGCGCCGCGCGCGACCACCCCACACTGCTCGGCGTCCCGGAAACGCGCTACCTGAAATGCCTGATCCTGCGCGTGGTCTAGATGCCCGCCAGCGACGGATCGGCGGTGGTCGGGGGGTGCCGCATCACGGACCGGGACTTTAACGTGCCCGAGCGGAGGAAACGAGGGCCCGCGCTTCCGTGAGCGCGCGCTCGACGGCCTGCCGTTGCTCCGCGACGAGCGCGTCGCGCTGCTGCAGCGAGTGTCCGGCGATCGGGATCGGCGCGCCGAACACGACCGCCACCGGGCCCGGCTGGAAGAGCGAGAAGCCTTTCGGCTTGAGCACGTCGCGCGCGCCGGCGACGGCGATCGGGACGCAGTCGAGGCCGGTGTCGAGCGCGGCGATGGCGGCGCCCTTCTTGAACGGCAAGAGCTCGTCGGTGGTCGAGCGCGTGCCTTCGGCGAAGAAGAACAGCCCCGCGCCGGTAAGACCCCTTTCGATGCGACCGCGGATGGCCTTGGTCGCGCGAGAGGAATCCTTGCGATCGATGAAGACGTGCCCCATCCGGCGCGCGGCCCAGCCAAAGACAGGGATGCGGGACAGCTCCTTCTTGGCGATGAAACGCAGCGGGTGATCGATCACCGAGAGGATCGCCGGCGCGTCGAGGTTCGAAGTGTGGTTGGAGACGAAGACGTAGCTCCTGCCCTTTTCCAGGGGCGCGTCGTAGCGTACGGTGACGCGCGCCCCGGCGACCCAGAGGAACAAACGGGCCCAGTTGCGCAGCAGGCGCTCGGAGACGTCGGATTCGCCGTTGAGGCCGATCAACAGCGCGTGTGCCATCGTGGAGAAGAGGATCGCGGTCCAGCCGGCGACGGTGCGCAGGAAGCGGAGGACGATCACGAGCGCGCCCTCGGGTACTCGTCGGCGGCGGGGAAGAGCAGCACCTCGGCGATCGATTGCGCTCCGGTGAGCAGCATCAGCAGGCGATCGACGCCGAGCGCGACGCCGCCCGCTTCGCCGATCTGATCGAGGGCGTGGAGGAATTCCTCGTCGAGCGGAAAGACATCGCGGCCGAGCGCAGCCCTCTGTCGCTGCTCGTCCTGCAGCCGCTTGCGTTGCTCATGCGAGTCGCACAATTCGGCAAAACCATTGGCGAGCTCGAGGCCGCCTGCGTAGAGCTCGAAGCGTTCGGCCACGCGCGGGTCGCCGGGTTTGAGTCGGGCGAGCGCGGCCTGCGATGCGGGATATTCGGTCAGGTACGTCGGCTTCTCGATGCCGAGGCAGGGTTCGATCTTCTCCAGCAGAACCTGCGTGAAGACCTCGTCCCAGGAAGCGTTTTGTGCAGGCCGCACGCCCACCGCGCGCGCGGCCTGGGCGAAGGCGTCGGCGTCGAGCGGCAGCGGATCGAATCCGGCCCAGCGCGCGAAAGCTTCGCGGCAGGCGATGCGCTCGAACGGCGGAGCGAGCGAGATCTCGTCTGTGCCGCGACCATGGCCTTTCCGCGCCGGCGCCGACCGGGCGAGCTTCGCGATCAGATTTTCCAGATCGGCCATGATCGAATCGGCGCTGCCCGGCGAGGCGTAGAACTCGAGCAGCGTGAACTCGGGATTGTGCGTTCGCGATACTTCGCCGTCGCGGAAGACGCGCGCGAACTGGTAGCAGCGCGAGAAGCCGGGCCGCGCGAGCAGCCGCTTCATCGCGTATTCGGGGCTGGTGTGCAGGTGCAGCTTTTTGCGATCGTGCACGCCGCCGGGTGGAATCGGCGGATCGGGCGTGAAGACCGTCTCGAACGGTCGCAGATGCGGCTCCTGCCCGCCGAAGGGCACCGCGATCGGCGTCTCGACCTCGAGGTATCCGAGCGCCGACAGCCCGTCGCGGAGCGCGCCGGTCATGGCCGCGCGGGCGGAAGCCATCTCGGCGGTGGCCGGCATCGCGGTGCTTCATAGCGCAAACGAGGCGGAAAAACCCTTGCTCGCGCGCCGGTCAAATGCGACTCAGACGCGAGTGAAAGCACTCTGCCTGGCAGCGATCGTCGCGGTCGGTTGCGAGCATGCGGCTTCCGCGCCGGTTCGCAACGGCGGCGGTTCCTCAGCGACCGGCGCGGGGACGTTGCCTCCCGATCCCCGGAAAGCCGCCGCGGAGCTTTCGGACGAGGCGCACGCCTTGTTTCGCGCCGAGGGCGATCTGCTCTGGAAGCGATGGACGACCGGCGCCGGACCGATGCCGGCGAGCGCGCTGGCGGAACATCCGCAGCTCGCGCAGCGCGATTCGATCGACCTCGTGACCGCGGCGGCGGCGAAGGCGAAAGGCGCCGACGCGGACGCGCTGCGGCTGTTGCGGCAGCAGATCGCGACGCTCGCGGTCGCGCGCGAAGCAGGAGCCGAGATCGATGCGCTCGAGAGAGCGCGCGCTCAGCTGGTCTTCGCGGCGCCGGGCGACGCACGGCCCGAGCACGGCGAGCGCGATCTCGATCGGCTGTTGACCGAAGAGGCCAACGCGCAAAAGCGCGCGGCCATCGCGCAGGCGGAGGCACATGCCGCACAGCCGCTCGCGCCGCTGGTGATCGCGCGTGACGCCGCCGTGCTCAAGGCCATCGCGACGCTTCGGCTGGGAAGCTGGATCGAGATCGAGGAGCGCGCCCACGGCATGCCGGTCGCCGATCTGGCGGCGCTGGCCGAGAAGACGCTCGCGGCGACGGACGAAGTCGCCTCGACGGCCGTCGGGCAGACCGCAGTGCGCAACCTCGGCGTCACGGTGGATCGGCTGCGCCGGGCGGACCTGCCGCGCTTGTCGCGATCGGCGCTGGCAGATCCGCAGTTTGCGCCGGGGCATGCCTGGCCCGCGGCGAAGCAGGTTTTCGCGCAGCTCACGATCGAGGTGCCGGCGGCGCTGCAAGTCGACGCCGAACCCTCGCCGTCGAAGGGCGCGCGACCGCTCGCGCTGCTCGTCGATCCGCCGCGCGACGTGCGGCTCTCGCTGCGGCCGGCGGGTGGATTCGACGAACAGCGCGCGACGTTTCACGAGGGAGCGCGGGCGCTCGGCGGTACGCTGACGCAGTCGTCGCGCTGGGAGCTCGCTCAGCTCGGCGACGGCTCCGCCGCCGAGGGTGTGGCGCAACTGTTCGAGGAGCTGGCGGGCGATCCCGCCTGGCTGCGCGACGCGACCCAGCTCCGCGGCGAGCCGCTCGACGATCTCGTGCACACCCAGGCCGCGCGCAGGCTGCTGGCCGCGCGCCGGGCGGCCGCGCTGGTCTTGTTCGAGGTGCGGCGGCGCGAGGGTCCGCAGACGGCGGAAGCGCAAGCCGCCCTCTACCGCAAGCTGCTGCAACGGGCCACGTTCGCGACGCTGAGCGACGATGATGCGGCGCGCTGGGCGCTGGAGGCGGAGCCGTGGATGCGCAGCGCGATGCCGCTGCTCGGCGCGGTGCTGGAGGCGCAGCTCGAGTCCGCCGGTTGGTGGAAGGACCCGCGCTCCGGCGACCGCCTGAAGAAGATCTG
>VBLM01000773.1 GCA_005879095.1 Deltaproteobacteria bacterium | reverse complement strand
GAGCCGCGTCGTCAGCGTACGCGAATTTCGCATCGACGATCTCGAAGCCGCGGGGCGGTTCTGCGAGGCGGCGCGCGCGGGCGATCCTTCCGTCGAGCCGTTTTCACAGCGGCTCGGCGTGATCGCCACCGGGAGCCGGGCCGCGCTCGAGCTGTGGCGGGTGGCCGAGGACGAACAGGGCGTGCTGCACGGGATCGCCTTCGCTGCGCTGCGCGATTCGGCCGATCGGCCGGTGTTCGAGTTCTACTGCGCGGTCGATCCGTCGCTGCGGCGGCAGGATCTGGGGCGCGCTCTCTCCGAACCGGCGCTCACTTCCGGCGCAGTGCTGCGCGCACGGGTGCGAGACGATGGCAAGGCCGGCAGCGCCTTTCTGCGATCGCTCGGTTTCGTCGAGACCGGCGCGCAGCTGATGCTGCACTGGAACGGACAGAAGCGGATCGAGGCGGTGCCGATGCCGGCGCTGCGCATTCGACACGGAAGCGCGAAAGATCAAGCCTTGGTGGAGCGGCTTTCCAGCGAAGCCTGGAAGGGCGCGCCCGATACGTTCGCCTCGCGCGCCGACGAGATCGCACAGCTCTTCGGCGAAGAGGGGCGGGTGGTCCTGATCGCCGAATCGGAAGGCCGCGCGATGGGTTACCTTTCCGGCGTGCAACTCGGCCGTACGCTCGGCATCGAAGAGCTCGCGGTGTTGCCGGAATTCCGGCGGATGGGCATCGGCCGCGCGCTGGTCGCGCAGGCGCTTTCCCGCGAGCAAGGAGCGGTGCTGTCGGTGGGCGAGTCCAACAAGCCGGCCCGCGCCCTGTACAAGTCGCTCGGCTTCACGCAGACCGCGCGCCGGCTGATTTTCGAGAAGCGCGCATGATCAAGGTCCGCCTGGCAGAGCCGCGCGACGATCACGCGGTGGGCGAGATCCTCGTCGCCGGTTACGTCACCGCGTACGCGCGGAAGATGCCGCAGGTGGTGGTCGGCGACGAACGGCGGGCGACGCTCCGCGATGTGGCCGGAAAGCGCGCCATCGCGACGGTGCTGGTGGCGGAAGTGGACGAGCGCGTGGCCGGCACGGTGGCGATCTTCAAACCGGGCGCGCCGACCAGCGAAGCGTGGATTCCGGGGGCGGCCGATCTGCGGCATCTCGCGGTCGATCCGTCGATGCAGGGCAAGGGGCTGGCGAAGCCGTTGCTCGACGAAGCCGAGCGCATCGCGCGCGACGACTGGAAAGTGCCGGCGATCTGCCTGCACGTCCGCCACGGCAACGAGGGCGTGGCGCGACTCTACATGTCGCGCGGTTACGTCCGCACTCCGGCGGGCGATTTGAAATACCCGGACGTCGAGCTCGACGCCTACGTGCTGCGCTTCATTTCTTGACCGGCGGCGGCGCCGTCTTCGGCCGCGCGATGCGCACCAGCCGCGCGCGGCGATCGTCGCGCTGGACCACGGTCAGCTCCAGCCCGCCGATGAAGAACCGATCACCCGTCTGCGGAATTGCACCCGCCGTCGCGTTCAGGAGCCCGCCGAGCGTCTCGAAATCGCCGCCGTCCGGCAGCGCCGCGCCGAGCGACTGGTTGAGATCGCCGACCCGCGTCTCGGCGCGCACCAGCGCGGTTCCGTCCGGGCCGAACTGCGCGGCAGGCGCGTCGGTGTCGTGCTCGTCGCGAATCTCGCCGACGATCTCCTCGAGGATGTCCTCGAGCGTGACGATGCCCGCCAACCCCCCGTATTCGTCGACCACCAGCGCGATCAGCGACCGCTTCTGCTGCATCTCGCGCAACAGCTCGCCCACCGGCTTGGTCCAGGGCACGAACAGCGCCGGCCGCACCAGATCCTGCAAGACGATCAGCTCCGGATGCGCCACCAGCGGAATCACGTCCTTGGCGTGGAGCACGCCCTTGATGTTGTCGAGGTCGCCCTCGTACACCGGCATGCGGGTGTGGCCCTCCTCGGCGAGGAGGTCGATGATCTGGTGCGCGCTGGCCTCGATCGGCACGCCGATCACCCGCGTGCGCGGCACCATGATTTCCTTCGCCGTCCGCTCGGCGAACGAGAAGAGCCCGTGCACCAGCTCCGGCGCCGGCGCTCCCGGCGCGCCGCCGCGCGCTTCGTCGCTGAGGATCTTCTCGATCTCCTGCAGCGGCGGCGGCGGCGGCGTGTAGCGCGCGGTCGCACCCTGACGCACGAGCAACGCGTCGAAGATCTTGAGCATCAGCCGCACCGGTCCACCCAGTACGAGGCAGACGAAATACGCGGGACCGGAAAGCGCGAGGCCCCACTTCATCGGGCTCGCCGAAGCCAGCGAGCGTGGCGCCAGATCGAGCGCCAGCGCGACCGCTCCCGCCAGCAGGCCGGCCAGCAATTGCAGCGTGCTGCGCGAGTTCGAATGCACGCCGGCGCGGAAGAGGACGTCTCCGACCACGATCGCGCAGGCCACCGCCGCGAACGCGAGCAGCGACGAGGAGGCGCCGCGCAGCGCCGCAGCGGTCGGCTCCGGCTGCCGTTTCAAGGCGAGCAGCCACGCGGCGCGGCGCGGGTTCTCCGGCTTCGCGGCGCGCACCTCGTCCTCGCCGACGGCGGTCACCGCGGCGTCAGCCGCCTGCAGCAGCGCGCGCCCGGCCAGAGCCGCGCCGGCAGCGAGGAGCTCGAGCATGGCTCCAGCCTACCACCTTGAATCCACGCCGCTTGCGGACTAGGGTGCGCGCGCATGAAAGCCCGG
>VBLM01000776.1 GCA_005879095.1 Deltaproteobacteria bacterium | reverse complement strand
CATCCAGAACGCGATCGATCGCCTGGTCGACTCCGGTGAGCCGGTCGTGGTCTGGGGCGTCGGGACCCACACCGCGCGGCTGCTCGAGACCAGCCGGCTGCGCAAGGCGAACATCCGCGCCTTCGTCGACTCGAATGCGAACTATCACGGCAAGGAGCTGGCGGGCGTGCCCATCCTGCCGCCCGACGTCCTCCGCCAGCGGACCGAGCCGGTGCTGATCTCCTCCCGCGTCTTCCAGAAAGAGATCGCCGCGCAGATCCGCCAGCAGCTCCGCTGCCAGAACCCGATCATCCTGCTCTATCCAGGCTGAACCCATGCGCCTCATCAGCATCGTCACCCCCTGTTTCAACGAGGAAGCGAACGTCCGCGACGTGTACCTCCAGGTGAAGGAGGTCTTCGACAGGCTCGGCCGATACCGGTACGAGCACATCTTCATCGACAACGCCTCGACCGACGAGACGGTGGCGAGGCTGCGCGAGCTGGCGGCGGCCGACCACAACGTCAAGGTGATCGTCAACACGCGCAACTTCGGTCAGATCCGCTCGCCGTACCACGCGGTCCTCCAGGCGCGCGGGGATGCGATCATCGGCCTCGCCGCCGACCTGCAGGACCCGCCGTCGCTGATCCCCGAGTTCCTCGCGCGCTGGGAAGAGGGCTACAAGGTCGCGCTCGCGGTGAAGCGCAGCGGCGAGGAGCGGTGGCCGATGTCGGCCATCCGCCGGCTCTACTACGAGCTGCTCGCGCACACGACGAGCGTCGAGACCATCAAGGGAGCCACCGGATTCGGGCTCTACGACCGGCAGGTGATCGAGATCATCCGCGGCATGAACGAGATGTACCCGTACTTCCGCGGGCTGGTGGCCGAGATCGGCTTTCCGGTGGCGCAGATTCCCTACGACAAGCCGCTGCGCAAGCGCGGTTTCACCAAGAACAACCTGCTCACGCTCTTCGACGTCGCCATGCTCGGCCTGACCACGCACTCCAAGGCCCCACTGCGGATGGCGACGGTCGCGGGCTTTTTGCTCTCGGGCCTGAGTCTCGTGGTCGCGCTCGCCTACCTGGTCGCCAAGCTCGTCTTCTGGTCGCGATTCCCGGCCGGGATCGCGCCGGTGGTGATCGGCCTTTTCGCCACTTTCTCGGTTCAGCTCTTCTTCATGGGGATGGTGGGCGAGTACATCGCGGCCATCCACACCCACACCATTCGGCGGCCGATCGTGGTCGAGCGCGAGCGCATCAATTTCGACGAGCCGGCCGATCAGCTCCCCGAGCGGCGGCGGCCGGAGACGGCAGACACCGTCAGGGCGGGTTGATCGAAGGGACCAGCGCGTCGAGCAGCTCGCGCACCGCGCCATTGCCGCCGCGGCGGGTGGCCACGAAGGCCGCTCGCTTGAGCACCGACGGGTGCGCGTCGGCCGGGGCGGCGGCGAGGCCGGCGCTCTCCATCGCCTCCACGTCGTTGACGTCGTTGCCCATGAAGCAGATGACCGAAAGGGGCAGCTCGCGGCGCGCCGCGAACTCGCGCAGCGCAGCCGCCTTGTCCTTGCAGCCCAGCCAGACGTCGGCGATGCCCATCTTCTCCGCGTAGCGCGGCACCAGCGGGCTGTTCTCGCCGGAGACGAGCGCGAAGAGCATTCCCGCGCGCGAGGCGCGGGAAATACCCATCACGTCGAGGAAGCAGAAGCGCTTCAGCTCTTCGCCGCTGCTGCTCCAGAAGAAACCGTCGTCGGTGAGCACCCCATCGACGTCGACGACGACGGCCTTGAACCGCCCCGGCTCAGGCGCCGACACGCCGCAGCTTCTTGAGGATCGGGACCTCGCGCTCGTACAGCCGCTTGACGCCGTCGCCGAGCGAGGTCTCGACCAGCCGGATGTCGCGGACCAGGTGCTCGACGCCGCTCGGTCCGAGAGACGCCGCCTGATCGCTGCCGTACATCGCGCGGTCCAGCGTGACGTGCCGCTCGACCATGCACGCGCCCAGCGCGACCGCCGCCACGGTGGAAGCGATTCCGCTCTCGTGGCCGGAGTATCCGGTGGGCACCCCATACCGCTGCCGCAGGGCCGGAATCGCCTTCAGGTTCAGCTCTCCGTATTCCGCCGGGTAGGTGCTGGTGGCATGCAGGACGACCAGCTGGTCCTTGCCCAGCACCTCGACCGCGTGATCGATCTGCGCCTGCGTGCTCATGCCGGTGGAGAGGATGATCGGCCGGCCCGTCTTCCGGTGATGCCGCAGCAGCGCGTCGTCGGTCAGCGAGGCGGAGGCGATCTTGTACGCGGGCGGGTTGAACTTCTCCATGAAGTCGACCGAGCGCTCGTCCCAGCACGATGCGAACCAGTCCATGGCCAGCGTCCGGCAGTAGTCGTCGATGGCGGAAAACTCGCGCTCGCCGAACTCCAGCCGCCGCTTCAGGTCGCCGTTGGTGGTCCCGAAGGGAGACTCGCGCGGCTTGGCCAGCTCTTCCTTGGTGTAGACGACGTCGATGGTCCGCTTCTGGAACTTGACCGCATCGAAGCCGAACTTCGCCGCCATCTCGATCAGCTTGCGGGCGATCTCGAGGTCGCCGTTGTGGTTGATGCCGATCTCCGCGACCAGATAGTAAGGCTGCCCGTCGCCCACCGTCTTCCTGCCGATCCTGACCTGCGCCATGATGTCCCCTTTCAATTGCGAAGCCATTTGGCCGTTCGCTGGATTGCGTCGGCGAGATTGACGTGCTGGGAAACTCCCAGCTCGGTGCGGGCGCGCTCGGTGCTCGGCACGTAGCGCTCGGGCTGCGCGCCGGCCGCCGGTTGCCGGGCGATCTCGAAAGACACCTGGAACAGCCCGGCGGCCACGCGGGCCAACTCGCCTACCGAAATGGCCGCCTCCGAGCCGACGTTGTAGGGCCGGCATGGGGTCCCCGAGAGGAGGATGGTCCACAGCCAGGCCGCCAGATCGGACCCGTACAGATACGAGCGGAGCGGCGTTCCATCGCCGCTCACCTGGATGGCGCGGCCCGCGAGCCCGTCACGGATGAAGTTGCCGATGGCGAAGTGCTTGTCGAGCGGCAGGTGCGGCCCGACGAAGGCGAACCCCCGTGCGATGACCGGCTCGAGGCCGTGCCGCGCCGCGTAGAGGGCGCAGAGATGCTCGGCGATCCGCTTGGCCTGTCCGTACGAGGACCTGGTGGCCATCGGATCGGGCGCGCCGGGATGAGACTCGGGAACGTGGATCATGCCTGCCGGCAAGCCGGCGTAGACCGCGCCCGAGCTGGCGAGAAGGAACCGCCGCGCGCCGCTGCTCACGGCGAGATCGAGCAGCCGCGTGGTGCCGCCGACGATGACGTCCAGTTGCTCGAGATCGTCCGGCACATCGCTGGAGGCCGCCGCGCAGTGGACGAGGTGCGTGAAGCGCGTGCGCGGCAGCTCGAACGAGCGGACGTCCCCGGCATGCAGCCGAACCGACGGGTGCAACGCAACTTGCGGCGATCGTTCGCGAAATCCGTCCGGATTCCGCGTCAGCACGGTCGCCTCCACACCCAGGCCCAACCGGGCTTCGGCCCGCAGCAGGGACTCCAGCAGCCAGGTCCCGAAGAAGCCGGTTCCGCCCGCGACGAACAGACGCGCCCCGCGCAGCCCGTCCCACCCGGGTCGCACCCAATCGACTACCTCATCGAGATCGCGCGGATCGAGTGGCGGCCTGCTCATGCCAGCGACTGTTCCAGAAGCGCGCAGAAGATGTGGCCGATGGTGATGTGGCTTTCCTGGATGCGCGGCGTGGCCTTCGACGGGACCGCCAGCAGGACGTCGCACACCCCTGCGCACTTTCCGCCACCCTCGCCGGTCAGCGCGGCCGTGAACGCGCCCAGCTCCCTTGCCTTCTGCAGGGCGAGGAGGACGTTCTTCGAATTCCCGCTGGTGGAG
>VBLM01000774.1 GCA_005879095.1 Deltaproteobacteria bacterium | reverse complement strand
AGCATGCGGCGGTCGAGCATGCGCTGGTAGAGATCGTTGCCGATGTCGTAGTGGCGCCGCACCGACTCCGCCGCGCGCGAGCGCGTCTGGCGATTGAGGATCAGCGATTTCGCGATTTCTGTGGCATCGGAGAACGTTAGAACGATCTTCTCCTGCAGCCGCGCGCGCAGCACGCGGGCGAACAGGTCGTCGAGCTGGCCGCTGTCCCACCAGCCGTCCATGTACGCTTCGCCGAGGCCGAGGGCGCCCTGCGCCAGCACGCGGCGGAAGAGGCGCTCGTCGTTGACGCGCATGTCCCACGGGCGCGAGCCGTACACCTCGACGTCCGCGAGCTTGAGCAGCTCGGCGAGACGCCGCCTCGGACCGTTCACGCTGCGTTCGGAAATTGCTTCAGCCATGGTCTTGCCACCATTCGAGGGCGCGCCGCGCGGGCAGCGGGCGCGCCGAAAATCCCATCGCGAACAGCTTCGGGATCACCGGCGCCAGGAATCGCAGCGGCTTGTTCGGCGTCGAGGAGAGCCTGGCGAGAATTCGATAATCCCGGAACATCGGATGCGATTCGATAGCCTTTCGATAATCGCGTCCGCTGAGGATCGACTCGGCGCACAAGCGGCCGGAGGTCACCGCCGGGAGAATTCCTTCTCCGGTGAGCGGGTGCGCGAGACCGAGCGCATCGCCGGCGAGAAAGAGTCCATCGCGCGCGCAGGACTCCAGATTTTCGCTGCGGAAGAGGTGGTACGAGTGACCCTTCACCGCGTCGAGTGCGGGCAGCGGACCCTTTTCATTTTCGAAAAACTGCCGCGCCTGCGACCAGGCGGGGAGCAGCGCCTTTGGATCGACGGTGCCGCAGCCGACGTTGGTCCACGACGATTTCGGAATGCTCCACGAATATCCGCCGAGATCGTCGTGCAGCAGGATCTCCGGCTCGCCGTCGCTGCCGATGAACGGCACCGGGCTTTCGAACTCGCGCTCCTGCGTCGCGACCGGCTTGCGCTGCTTGCGTGGAAAGAGGGTGCGCGCCACGGGGCAGTTGGTGCCGCCCGCGCCGACGACGAATCGAGCGCGGAACTTCCCGTCGACGAGAAATCCTTCGGCGTCGCGATCGATCTTCTGCACGCGGTGCTCGACGACCTGCGCGCCGCTGCGCTGGAGCAAGAAGTCGTCGAACTCGACGCGACGGATCAGCCAGCCGCGGCAGCTCGGCGAGCTCGTCCGCCCCGCGAAGTGCACGTGCATCCGCTTCCATTCCCAGATGCCGTGCGGGTACTCGCGCGGCGTGAGACCGATCTGATCCCACACCGGCGGACTCACCCAGCCGGCGCACAGTTTCACACGCGGAAAACGGGCCGCATCGAGCACGGCGACGCGCATCCCCCCGCGCGCCAGCGTCCGCGCGCAATTGCTGCCCGCCGGCCCGCCGCCCACGACGATGGCGTCGAACGTCTCCATTCCGCAACGGAGCCTAGGACGCCACGAGCGAATGCGCCACTCGCGGCCGACGAAATTGATAGTCTGCGTGCATGGTCCGAAAATTCCTCGTCTGCCTGGCGCTGGCTGCCTGTGCGCAGCAGCCACCCAAGCCCACTGTCGCCGAGCCGCAGCCGCCGGTCGCAAGGAAAGAGCCGAAGGACGTCACCGTCCACGGCGACAAGCGCATCGACGACTACTTCTGGCTGCGCAACAAGGGCGCGCCGGAGGTCGAGCAGTATCTCAAGGCGGAGACCGCGTACGCCGACGCGGTCATGGCGCCGACCAGACAGCTGCAGGAAACGCTCTACGCCGAGATGCTGAGTCGGATCCAGGAGACCGACCAGCAAGTCCCGTTCCTGCGCGACGGCTTCTACTATTACACGCGCACCGAGAAGGGAAAGCAGTACCCGATCATCTGCCGCAAGCAGGCGCTCGACGGAGTGGAGCAGGTGATCCTCGACGTCAACCAGCTCGCCGGGGGCAAGAAGTTCCTCGGCCTCGGCGGGTGGGCGCCGAGCGACGACGGCTCGCAGCTGGCGTATTCGGCCGACGAGACCGGATATCGCCAGTACGACCTGCAGGTGAAGGATCTGAAGACCGGCGCGACCGGCCCGGAGAAGATCGCGCGGGTCGACGGCTTCGTCTGGGCGCGCGACGGAAAGACGATCTTCTACGTCACCGAAGACGCGGTCACCAAGCGCGCCAACCAGCTCTGGCGACACACGCTCGGCAGCGCGAAGGACGACAAGATCTTCGAGGAAAAGGACGAGATGTTCTACCTGCAAGTGGATCGCTCGCGCAGCCGCGACTTCATCTTCGTCACCTCCAGCAGCCACACTTCCAGCGAAGTCCGTTTCTTCGGCGCCAGCGACCCATACGCGAACCTGGTCGTGATCCAGCCCCGCGAGAAGGACCACGAGTACTACGTCGATCACCGCGGCGGCCTCCTCTACATCCGCACCAACTCCGGCGGCCGGAATTTCCGGCTGGTGACCGCGCCGGTGTGGGCGCCGCGCAAGGAGAACTGGACCGAGATGGTTTCGCACCGCGAGGACGTGATGCTCAACGAGGTCGATCTCTTCCAGGACTTCCTCGTCCGCTACGAGCGCGAGGGCGGGCTGCCGCAGATCGCGGTCACCAGCTTCAAGACCGGCGAGACGAAGCGGATGTCGTTCCCGGACGCCGACTACCAGGTCTCGCCGGAGCACAACGCGCAGTTCGATCAGACCGCGTACCGCATCGCGTACCAGTCGCCGATCACGCCGCCCTCGGTCTACGACGTCGACATGACCACGCAGGAAAGAAAGCTGCTCAAGCAGCAGCCGGTGCCCGGGTATGACGCGTCGAAATACGAAGTCGAGCGCATCTGGGCCACCGCGTCCGACGGCGTGCAAGTGCCGATGGCGGTGGTGCACCTGAAAGGCGCGCCGAAGCCGGCCCCGCTGATGCTCTACGCCTACGGCTCGTACGGCGCGTCGATCCCAGACACCTTCAACTCCGATCGCTTCTCGGTGATCGATCGCGGCTTGACCTGGGCCATCGCCCACATCCGCGGCGGCGGCGAGATGGGCAAGAAGTGGCACGACGCCGGCCGGATGATGAACAAGAAGAACACCTTCACCGATTTCATCGCCTGCGCCGAACATCTGGTGAAGAGCGGCTACACCGCGCCCGGCAAGCTCGCCATCAGCGGCGGCAGCGCCGGCGGTCTCCTGATGGGCGCGGTGCTCAACATGCGGCCGGACCTGTTCCACGTCGCGCTGGTCTACGTGCCGTTCGTCGACGTGGTGAACACCGAGCTCGACGAATCGCTGCCGGGGACCGTCACCGAATGGGAGGAGTGGGGCAATCCGAACAAGCCAGACGAATACAAGTACATCCGCTCCTACAGTCCGTACGACAACGTCGAGGCGAAGGCGTACCCGATCACGCTGGTGCGCTCG
>VBLM01000771.1 GCA_005879095.1 Deltaproteobacteria bacterium | reverse complement strand
AACGGCCAGGTGACCTCGGCGCGGATCGACAAGACCACGGTCGAGCAGAGCCCGCTCGGAGCGTGCCTGCGGCGGGCGACCAGGAAGATCGCCTTCCCGACGTTCACCGGCGACGCGTTCGACGTCGACATCCCCATCGTCGTCACGGCGGGCGAATAAAATGTATCTAGCGCGAGTGGTCGGAACCGTCGTGGCGGAGACAAAGTACGAGGGCCTCGCCGCGCAGAAACTGCTGCTCGTGCAGCCGGTCGATCACCAGCGCAATCCGAATGGCGGCCTGGAAGTCGCGGTCGATACGGTGCGCGCCGGGCCCGGCGACCTCGTCTTCCTCGTCGGCTCGCGCGAGGCCGCCCTCGCGCTGGAGCCGAGCTTCGTCCCGGTCGACGCCGCCATCGTCGGCATCGTGGATTCGGTATGATCCTCTGCAAGGTGCTGGGGCCCGTCGTCTCGACCGAGAAGCATCCGGCGTTCGCGCGCCTGAAACTGCTCGTCGTGCAGCCGATCGACGAGAAGGGCGCCGATGCGGGGAAGAGCTTTCTCGCCGTCGATCGCGCGGTGCAGGCGGGCGAGGGCGACACGGTCCTCGTCCTGCGCGAGGGGACCGGCATCCGCCAGCTCTTCGGCGTGCCGCTGACCGGCAAGCTGCCCATCCGCAGCTGCATCGTCGGCGTCGTCGACCAGGTGTCGGCCTGATGCACCCGCTGGCGCGCGCGCAGGTGGCTTCCGCGGCGCGCCGGATTCACGCTGCCGGGTGGGCGGCGAATCATGACGGGAATATCTCGGTGCGGATCGGGCGCGATCGGTTCCTGATCACGCCGACCGCGACCTCCAAAGCGGAGATTACCGAGAGCTCGCTGATCGTCATCGACGGGTCGGGAAAAGTAGTTGAAGGTACGCGCAAGCCGCCGGGCGAGACGGAACTGCACCTCGCGGCGTATCGGGCGCGGCCGGACGTCGAGGCCGTTCTCCACGCGCACCCGCCGTATGCGACCGCGTTCGGCGCCGCGCGCGTGCCGCTCGAGCCGGTCTGCCTGCCGGAGGCGGTGGTTTCGCTGGGTTACATCCCGCTGGCGCCGTTCGCGATGCCGAAGACGCCGCTGGCCACCGAAGCGGTCTCGCGCTGCGCGGTCGAGGCCGACGCGATGCTCCTGCCCGGCAACGGCGCGCTGACGCTCGCGCCCGACGTCGCGCTCGCTTTCCTGAGAATGGAGCTGGTCGAGCACCTGGCGAAGATCCTCCACCACGCCCGCGCGCTGGGCGGCGCGCAGCCGCTGCCACCCGACGAGATGGCGACGCTGCTCGAGCAGAACAAAAAGACGTTCCCGCGAGGCAAGCGTTGAGCGCCGATGCGCTCATCGAGGCCTTCGAGAAAGAGAAATCGCGCGCGCTCGGAAATGCCCTCCGCAGGGAGGCGGGGCTGTACTACACGCCGCCCGGGCTGGCGTCGTTCGTGGTCGAGGTCGCGCTGCGGTACGGCAGCGGAAGTCTTCTGGACCCGTGCGCCGGGGCTGGCGCATTCCTCCTCGCTGCCGCGCGCGCGGGAGTCACAGATCTTTGTGGAATCGATCTCGACTCGGCCGCGCTGCGCGTCGCGCGGAAGGTAGTGCCGCAGGCGCGCCTGCGCCGGGGCGATTCGCTCCGGATCGACGTCGACCCCGCCGACCTCGTGATCAGCAATCCGCCCTACGGCCACGCGCGCGACGCCTGGCTCGCGCGGCGGTTTCCGGCGCTGAAGGGCGGGGAGATCGATCGGTACGCCGCGTTCATCCTGCGCTCGCTCGAGCTGGTCCGGCCGGGCGGCGTCGTCGCGCTGCTGATCCCCGACACCTGGATGTTCCTCTCGCGCGCGTGGCGTCTGCGAACGGCCGTCCTGGAAGCCGCGGAGATCGCGGCGATCGTCGATCTCGGCAAACCGTTCGCATCCGCGAAAGACACCCGCGTGCAGGCTCTGGTGATGATCCGCAAGCCGGCTGCAGTCCGGAAGACGTACGTCGCGCGCGGCCGGGAGGAGCTCGCCCCGATCAGCGGCCTCGGCGCGGCGCCGTGGTTCGTCTATCGGACGCGCGAGGAGCAGGCGCTCTGCGATGCGATGGACTGCGTCTCGGTTCCGCTCGGCTCGGTCTGCGAAGTCGGCTACGGGCTGCGGACGGGGAACAATGCGGTACACGTCGCGCGGCGCGTCCCGCAGTCGGGCGAGATCGGCCTGGTCGGCGGCGAGGACATCGTGCCGTTCGCGCTGCGCTGGCATCCCAAGACGCTGATCAAGCCGGGACGGCTGCTCGCGCTGGCCTCGCGGCAGCACGGCCGTCCCCGGATCGCGATCCAGCGCATCCGCACCAACTCGAAATCGCCGTGGGCGCGCTGGCTCGAAGCCGC
>VBLM01000169.1 GCA_005879095.1 Deltaproteobacteria bacterium | reverse complement strand
GAAGTTGTCGGTGGCGATGCCGATGTGATCGTGCGCCAGCGCGCAGCCGGTGCGGCCGAAGATCCAGGCGAAGGCAAAGGCGAAGGCGACGATGTCGAAGAAGGAGAGCATCTTCGCCGCCGGAAGTCGCTTGAGCCGCAGCGCGAGAAGGCCGCCGAGGATGCCGCCGATCAGGCCGCCGTACGACGACATCGTGCCCCAGAATTCGAAGAGCACCAGCGGATTGCGGCGCAGCGCCTCGCGCTCGTAGAGGAGCGTGTCGAAGACGTGCGAGCCGACGAATCCGAGGAAGACGGCCCAGAGGACGAGGCTGAGGATCAGATCGCGATTCCAGCCGAGGCGCGTCGCGCGGCGCACCGTGATCTCGTAGCCGGCGACGACCGCGGCGAAGACCAGCACTTGAAAAGCGGAAACCGTCACGCCTGCGACGCGCAGCACCGGTTCCTGGACGTACGGAAACACGGCGCGACTGTAACACCTACTGCTGCAGGGACTGGGCAGGGACCCAACCCTGGTTGCCCTGATCGTCGCGGATCTCGACGTAGCCGCCCTCGCTGCGCAGCACGCGGACCTTCTTCGCCGTCGCGGTGCTCACCGTTCCGCCCGACGGCGCGGTCACCGGGGCGGCCGCGTCCTTGGGTTCGGCGAGCATCGGCGCCGGCTTCAGGGCCTCCGCGCTGTAGAGCCTCTCGACGCGCGGCATGTCGACCTGCTTTTCGCGCACCACGTTTTCGCTCAACTGCTCGAAGGCGCGGCCGGCCGCCGCGACTTCGCGCGTCTGTCCCGGCTGGGTGAAGAAGTGTCCGGTGACGTGCACGACTTGACCGTCGCCATGGCGGAAGCGCACGCCGAGGACGCCCGAGGTCTGGTAGCGCGCCGCGACTTCGCGGGAGCGCATGAGGATCTCGACCGAGGGATCGAGCACGTCGAAGAGCATGCCGCCGCCGGCGAGTTGCCAGCGCGGCTCGCCGTGGTCGTTGATCTTCGCGACCAGCCCGCGATCGCCCTTTACCTGCATGGGAAAGATCTGCTCGGCGCTGCTCTTCTGGTTGAAGCGGACCTTGCCGGGGAAGATCGCTTCCAGGAGGTAATGCACGGCGTGGTCGGTGGTGTAGAGCATGCCGCCCGCGTTGACGAATCGGCGCACGCGCTCGCGCGCTTCCGGCGACATCTGACCGGTGCAGTTGACCATCAGAATCTGCTGCCAGCGCAGCGGCGTCGACGGAAGCTGGTCGGGCGTGATCAGCGCGAACTTCACGCCAGCGCGCTGCATCACGTGCTCCATGTGATCGGCGGAGCCGGCGACGATGACGACTTCGGCGGATTCGACGTGAGAGAGCGCGAGCAAGAGCGCGAGCAGCATGGCGAGACCTCCGGATGGAAATCTTCAACGCGCCACTCGGGAAAAGGATCTCCACGCCTTTTCCAGCTCGCGCGCGACGCCGTCGGGTATGCGGATTCCCGACACCTGTGTATCCCAGTACATTTCCGCCAGTTTCCCGTGTGACAGCGCTTCGCGCGGAAGGATCGGCTCTTGCGAAGGATCGAGCAGCGTGTCGAACGCGACGTCGACGTAGTTGCACGGCACGCCCGGACGCCGCCAGCCCGGTCCCTCGTACCAGTCGCTCTCGGCCCAGCCGGAGGCGACGATCCCGCGCGGCTCGACTCCCTGCCGCAAGAGAAAGACGCGGTCGCCTTTGCGGATCTGTTTGCTGCGCGCGCAGCTCCAGTCAGTGTGCAGAAGCTTCCGGCGGCGCAGCTTGCGGATGTCGGCGCGCAGGTCACGCCACGCGTAGACGCGCGGGTTCCAGGTGAAGAGAAAGGTCTTAATGCCGCGCAGGATACCCGAGCTTCGTCAGGACTTTTCCCATCTCGTCGAGCGCGGCCGCGTCTTCGATGGTGGGCGGCATCGTCCAATCGATCCCGTCGGCGATCTTGCGGATGGTTCCGCGCAGGATCTTGCCGGAGCGCGTCTTGGGCAGTTTGGAGACGACTGCGGCGGTCTTGAAAAAAGCGACCGGCCCGATGCGGTCGCGCACCAGCTCGACCAGCTCCTTGCACAGCTCGTTCTCCGGCCGCGACACGCCCGCTTTGAGGACGACGAAACCGACCGGGACCTCGCCTTTCAAGGAGTCGTTCACGCCGACCACCGCGCACTCGGCCACGTCCTTGTGCGAGGCCAGCACTTCTTCCATCTGCCCGGTCGAGAGCCGGTGGCCGGCGACGTTGATCACGTCGTCGATACGACCCATGATCGAGAGATAACCGTCGCTGTCGAAGTGACCGCCGTCGCCGGTCAGGTAATAGCCGGGATAGCGCGCGAGATACGCGCGCTCGAAGGTCGCATCGTCCTTGTAGAGCGTCGGCAGGCAGCCGGGCTAGCCCGGGATCGGCTTCGTCGCCGAGCCCGGCTTGACGGGAAACTTCTCGATGCCGATCGGATTGCCCACGATCGGCCAACCCGTCTCGGTCTGCCACCAGTGATCGACGACCGGGATCTTCAGCCGGTCCTGCGCCCAGTGCAGCGTCTCCGGGTCGCAGCGCTCGCCGGCGAGGAAGAGCGCGCGCAGCGAACCAGTCGGATTCCACTTCTCGATCTGCAAGCCTTTCGGATCCTCGCGGCGGATGGCGCGGAACGCGGTCGGCGCGGTGAAGAGCGTGCGCACGCCGTGCTGCGCGACGACGCGCCAGAACGCGCCGGCGTCGGGCGTGCCTACCGGCTTGCCCTCGTACAGGATGGTCGTGTTCCCATTCAAGAGCGGCGCGTAGACGATGTACGAGTGGCCGACGACCCAGCCGATGTCGCTCGCGGCCCAGTACGGCTCGCCCGGCTTCGCGTCGTAGATGTTGGGCATGCTCCACTTGAGCGCGACTGCGTGGCCGCCGTTGTCGCGCACGATGCCCTTCGGCCGGCCGGTGGTGCCGCTGGTGTAGAGGACGTAGAGCGGATCGGTGGCCTGCACGGTGACGCACTCGGCCGGTTGGGCGTCTTTGATCGCCTCGTCCCAGGTCAGATCGCGGCCGGCGACGAGCTCGCCCGGCGCTTGCGGACGCTGGAAGACGATCACGCTCGACGGCTTGTGGCCCGAGAGCGCGATGGCCTTGTCCACCATCGGTTTGTAGGGAACGACGCGGCCCGGCTCGACGCCGCACGAACCGCAGACGATGACTTTCGGCTCCGCGTGATCGATCCGCGCCGCCAGCTCGTGCGCCGCGAATCCGCCGAACACCACCGAGTGCACCGCGCCGAGCCGCGCGCACGCCAGCATGGCGATCACCGCCTGCGGAATCATCGGCATGTAGATGACGACGCGATCGCCCCTGGCTACGCCGAGACGGCGCAACGCGCCCGCGAACGTCGCGACCTCGCCCTGCAGCTCGCGGAACGTGTACTTCGCGGTGGCGCCGGTGACCGCGCTGTCCCAGATCAGCGCGAGCTGATCGGCGCGGCCGTTTTCGACGTGCACGTCGACCGCGTTCTCACAGGTGTTCAGCTCGCCGCCCTGGAACCAGCGCGGCTGCCGCGGATTCGCCGGATCGAGCACGCGGTCCCACTTCTTTCGCCAGCGCAGCGCGCCGGCCGCCTCGGCCCAGAAACCTGCAGGATCCTCGAGCGAGCGACCGTAGACCTCGTCATAGCGGCCCATGCCCGCACTCTTTGCCCGGTGCACACTTGAAATCAAGCGCCGCGGTTGTCAGCCTTGGCCCAATGCCCAGAGATTTGACGAAGCTTCCCGCCTTCAACGAGGACGGCGAGCTGCACGTGGTGATCGAATCGCCGCGGGGAAGCGGCGTCGATCTAGGCTCGTTCGAATACGGCAAGGCGCTGCCCATCGGCCTCACCTACCCCTACGATTGGGGATTCGTCCCGGGAACCAAGGCGGAGGACGGCGATCCGCTCGACGCGCTGGTGCTCACCGACGTACCGAGCTTTCCCGGAGTGGTGATCGCCTGCCGCCCGCTGGGGATGCTGCAGCTGGATCAGAAGTCCGAAAAGAAGAAAGGGCGCGAGCGCAATGACCGGCTGGTGGCGGTTCCGATCCAGGCCAAGCGCTTCGAGGAGATCGAGGACCCCGACGATTTCTCCAACCGGCTGCGCGAAGAGCTCGAGCGCTTCTTCCTCAATACGACGTTCTTCAGCGCGAAAGATCCGCGCGTCCTCGGCTGGAAGGGGCCGAAGTACGCAGAGAAAAAAGTGCGCCAGGCGATGAATCGCAAACGCTAGGTCCTGCTGCTTTCCAACGCGACCGAATGGTCTTTCAACGTTCCGCTAAGGGACCTGGTGCGCCGAACTCTCTTTCGCAGCGCTTTTTCAGCGCGCGCAGCATCGTGATCGCGGCGCCGACGTTCAGGCCCGCGGTGACGGTCTGCGCGTCATCTTCGAGCGCGTTGAGGATGCTGGAAAAGTTCCTCGCCCGCGAGGTGTAACGCACGCGGGTGCGGCCCGGCGCGGTTTCGAACAGCTCCCACCGCCAGGTGCTGCCTTTCAGGTCACCGGCGACTTGCCGGCCCTCGGCGACGTGCGCCAGGCCGTCGAGCGCGTACTGCACCGTGTATCTGGTATTCGGCCCCGGCGACTCGATCTCGAACTTCACCCGCAGCGCGCCCTCGGCGGTGGTGACCGCACTCTGCGCCACGCGAGGCACGAACTCGTGGTACGCGCCGAATTCGGTGAGAACCGCCCACACGCGATCGATCGGCGCCGCGACGTCGGCCAACCCGATGGCGGCGGCGAACTTTCCATCCGTCTCGGTCTCGATCGAGACCACCGGCCCGTGGGCCAGCAGCGTCTCCAGCGTGATGAGGATTGCGAGCACCTACTTCGCCCGCCCCGCGCGAATTTGCAGAATGTCGCCGTCCTGCACCACGTAATCCTTTCCTTCCAACCGCAGCCTTCCGGTCTCGCGCGCACGGTGTTCGTTGCCCGCGATGATGAAATCGTCGTAGTGCACGACTTCCGCCCGCACGAAACTCTTCTCCAGATCGGAGTGGATCTTCCCGGCCGCTCGCGCAGCCCGATCGCCGCGGCGGATGGTCCAGGCGCGCACTTCGTCTTCACCGACGGTGAAAAACGAGATCTGCTTGAGGAGCGCGTACACCGCGCGCAGGAAGACCGCGCGCGCCGGCTCGGACAAACCCAGCGAGGCGAGATAGTCCGGCTGCTCCGCCGCCGGCAGCTCGGCGATCTCGGCCTCCACTTCCGCCGAGAGCGGGATCGCTTCGGCCCCGAGCGCGCGCGCGGCGACTGTGAGCTCCAGCGAGAGCGGCTTGGCGGCCTCGGTCTCGGCGACGTTGACCACCACTAGCATCGGCTTGCGCGAGAGGAACCCAAAGTGGGCCAGCGCGGTCTCCTCGGCATCGCTCATCGTCAGCGTGCGCAGCGGCGCGCCCGATTCGAGATGCGTCGTGACGCGGGTAAGCTCGGCCATCTCGCCCCCCGAGTTGCGCTCCTGCCGCAGCCGGTGGATCCGCTTCTCCGCCGCCGCCAGATCGGAGACGATCAATTCCGCGTCGTAGTCGCGCAGGTCGCGCCGCGGTTCACCGTCCGCCTCGAACGCGCGGAGCACGAGGCAGAGCGCGTCCACTTCGCGCAGCGCCTGCAGCGCCTCCGCCTCGAGCGACGCGCCTTTGCTGCGCGGCCCCGGCAGATCGGCCAGCACCACTTCCGCCGGCGTGGTCTTTTTTGGTTTGAAGATCGCGCTCAGCCGGTCGAGCCGCGGATCCGGCACCTTGATGGCGCCGAGATGCAGCTTCGCTTCCGGCCCCCGCCTGAGGCCCGTGAGCGCGTTGAACAGCGACGTCTTTCCCGAACGCGAATAACCCGCGAGACCCGCGCGCATGCGGTCACGCTAGCACCGTGCGCGGCGGAGGGTATCGACGGGCGGATTCTACAATTCTACGAATTGTAGCTACCGCGACCCGGGCCGCAGAGGGAGGAGCGATGGCATGCGGCGTGAATTCACCCGGCGCAGACCCTTGCGAAGGAAAACCAATGACGCCCCTCGGAAAGAGCCTGATCGCCTCCGCCGCCATCGCCATCGTCGTCGCCGGCACGCTGATGCTGCGGCCCCGGCCGGCCCCGGTCGCCCACGCGCAGCTCACGCCGTCGCAGCTTGCGGAAGTCCAGCCGCCCAAAGCGGACCCCAAGCCTCCGCCGCCGGCCGCTTCGGTGCAGACCTCGTCGAGCAATCCGGTCGACGGCGAGCCCGACGATCCCGAGTTCGAGGACGGCAGCGGCTCGTAACATCGACGCGGGGGAGTTCGTGGATTACGATCTGCTCGATGGATCGCCGCGAGTTCCCCCGCGTGGACGCGCCCGTCTTCTGCCGGCCGCTGGGCAAGCCGTTTTTCGGCAGGCGGCGCGCCACCGACATCAGCCTCGGCGGCATCCGCATCTTCGCCGACGAGGCGCCTGCGGCCGGCGATCGCCTGGAGTTGGAGCTGTTCCTCCCCGACTCGAGCGAGCTGGTCTGCACCGTCGAGGTGGTGTGGGTGGACGACCTGCCCGAAGGATCGCCCGCCCGTCACGACGTGGGCGTGAAGTTCGTGCGCATCAAGGCCGGGGACCGGCAGCGGCTTTCGGCGGTGCTCAAGTAGCGCCGGCGATGCGATCGCCGGCCGAGCGCAAGCGGCGGCACAGCTCGCGGTTGATGTTCTGCAGCACCAGCACGTACGCCTTCACGTCCTCTTTGTAGAGCCGGTATAAATCCTTGTTGGTGAGCTCGTAGAGGATCGCGTCCTTGTCCACACGCGCAGTGAACGGGCGCGGCTGCATCTCCAGCAGCGTCGTTTCGCCGAAGAAGTCGCCGGCGTGAAATTGCATCAGCTCGCAGCCGCGGCACACCGCGGAAAGCTCACCTTGCTTGACGACGAACAGCGACGCGCCGGGATCGCCCTCGCGGAAGACATCCGCGCCCTGCGGCACCGCACGTTCGACGAGCGTCCGAGCGACCCACTCCAGCCCGCGGTCCCAGAGCCCGGCGAAGAAGGGGATGTGGCCGAGCAGCTCGCGCAGCTCATCTCGCGGTCGGCGAAGGCGACGAAGTCCGCGTCGGCGCCGCGAGCGAGTGCGGCGACGGTTTCGTCATCGGCCGGTCCGACGATGCGCGCGCCGGGCAGTTCCGCGCCGAGCTTTTCGGCGTCGCGCAGCGCCTGTGCCGCCGTCTGTTCGCGAAAGACGGGTACGCGGAGCGCGTCGATCCAGTCGGGATCGAATTCCCTGCGCAGCACGACCGCGATCCGTCGCTGCAGGTCCTCGCCTCGATGGGCCAGCGCGCGCGAGACGTAGCTCTGCGGCGCGGCGTCGAGGCGGGCGCGGATCAGATCGATCAGATCGAGCGGGAACGGATCGTCCGGCGCGAGCACCACGTCGAGCGTTGCATACGGGTCGATGCGCAGTCGAGCGTCGAGGGCGCCGAGGATCGCTGCGCGCCGCGCGAAAAGATCGGCGCCGCGGAACCACAGCGCAACGTGTTGCGCGCCCGGCCTCTGCTCGGGCTCGAACCCATCGAGGCCGCCGTCGATCAGGTGCGGCCGCGGCCATTCGTCGAGCCGGCGGCCGAGTCGCTCCTCGGCTTGCTTGACCGTCTCGAGCAGCGCTTCCGGCGAAAACGTCGCCGTCCGCTGCACCCGGTACGGGGGCGCCGGATCGTAGACGACGCCGTCGTCGAACGCGGTCGCGCGCATCGCCGTCCCTGGCAAGAGCGACAGCGGGAAGACCTGCGCTTCGTCCGCGAGCCCGTTTGCGTCGAGAAAATCCATCCCGCGCAACACGTCGTCGGGCGTGTCGCCGGGCAGGCCGACGATCAGATCGACGAGCAGCTCGATTCCCTCGCCGTGCAGCATGCGGGCCGCTTCCGCGACCTTTTCCGGCGAGCCGCCGCGCCGGACGCGCTTGAGCGTCTCGCGGTTGACCGACTGCAGCCCGATCTCGAGCCGATCGAATCCGGCGTCCTTCAACATGCGCGCGTGCTGCGCTGTCAGACCTTCGGCGCGGACCTCGGCGAAGAAGGTCAGCGTCTTTTCCGCATTCTCGCGCCGGAGCGCTTCCAGCAGCGGCTCGAATCCGGGGCG
>VBLM01000772.1 GCA_005879095.1 Deltaproteobacteria bacterium | reverse complement strand
CTCGACGCGACGGTGTGCGAATTGTCGAGCTACCAGCTGGAAGGAATCCGGACGCTGCGCTGCGCGGCCGCGACGGTGCTCAACATCACGCCCGATCATCTCGATCGATATCCGTCGCTGGAAGCATACGCGGCGGCGAAGGAGCGTATTTTCCTCAACCAGCGCGCGGGCGACGCGGCGGTGCTCAACGCGCGCGATCCGCGGGTGGCCGCGATGCGAACGGGCGCCGGCGTCAAACGCGTGATGTTCGACGCGCGCACCACGCTCGATGGGTTGGGTGTGAAATTGCGCGCGCCGACGCTGCGCGGCGCGCACAACGCGGAGAACGCCTCGGCGGCGTGCCTGCTCGCTCGACATCTCGGCGTCCACGATCTGCAGCGGGGTCTCGACACGTATCCGGGACTGCCGCATCGCCTCGAGCCCGTCCGCGTGCTCGACGGCGTCGAGTGGATCAACGATTCCAAGGCCACCAACGTCGACAGCGTGGAGAAGTCGCTGAGCGCTTTTCAGAGCGGCGTGGTCATCATCATGGGCGGGCGCGGAAAGGGAGCGCCGTACGCGCCGTTGAAGCCTCTGCTGCGTGAGCGGGCGAAGGCGATCCTCACCATCGGGGAGGATGCCGACAAGATCGCCGCCGAGCTCGGTCCGGTGCAGGCTTGCGGAACGCTGGCTTCGGCGGTGACGAAGGCGCGCGAAATCGCGCGCGGCGGCGACACCGTGCTGCTCTCGCCCGCGTGCGCGTCGTACGATCAATTCCGCAACTTCGAAGACCGGGGCGATCAGTTCAAGGCGCTGGTGCGAGGGCTGCGATGAGCGCGACCGCCGTCGCCGGAGCGCGCGTCTCGCGGCAGCGATCGGAGCTGCGCTCCGCCCTGCGCTACGACCCGGTGCTGCTCGGCGCGGTGCTCTTGCTGCTGATGTTCGGCGTGGTCATGGTCTACAGCGCATCCGCGGTCTATGCGGGCGCGCGGCTCGGCGACGGACTCTGGTTCTTCAAGCGGCAGGCGCTGGGTGCGGGCATCGGTCTCGCGGCGCTGCTGGTGGCGATGCGGATCGGCTACCGCCGCCTCGAAGCCTTCGCGGTGCCGCTGGTCTTCGTCTCGCTCGGGCTGCTCCTGCTGGTGCGTTTTCCCGGCCTCGGCCATGCTGCCGGCGGCGCGCAGCGGTGGATGAAGCTGGGGCCGTTGACGTTCCAGCCGAGCGAGATCGCGAAGCTCTCGTTGATCCTCTGGCTGGCGCGATCGTTGGCGCGCAAGCAGGACCGGATCCGCGTCTTCTCGATCGGCCTTTTGCCGCACCTGGTGATGCTCGGGTTGTTTACCGTGCTGCTCCTGCTCGAGCCGGATTTCGGCACCACGGTCGTGCTGGCGGTGCTGACGTTCGCGCTCCTCTTCGTCGCGGGCGCTCGCGCGACCTACCTGCTCGGCATCGTCGGCGCGCTGGCGCCGATCGCGGCGTTCCTGATCTGGCGCTCGCCGTACCGGCTGCAGCGGATCCTGACCTTCCTCGATCCGTGGAAGGACCCGCAAGGGCACGGATATCAGACGGTCGAGTCGCTGCTCGGCTTCGGCGCGGGCGGATCGCTCGGCGTCGGTCTCGGCGAAAGCCACCAGAAGCTGTTCTTCCTCCCGGCTGCGCACACCGATTTTATACTTAGTATAATCGGCGAGGAAGTCGGTTTCGTCGGCGTCGCAATCGTGCTTGCGCTCTTCACGGTAATCGCCTGGCGCGGCTTCAAGGCCGCGTGGGCGGCGTCCGACGCCTTCGGCTGCTACCTCGCGCTCGGTATCACGTTGCTTCTTTCGCTGGAAGCGGTCGTCAACGCGGGCATGGCGCTCGCTTTGTTGCCGACCAAAGGCATGGCGCTGCCGTTCCTCTCCTACGGGATGAGCAGCGTCATCACCAGTTGCCTCGCCGCCGGCATCCTGCTCTCGATCAGCGGCGGCCCAGGCGGGTTCCTCCATCGCGCGATCGGAGCGCAGCGATGAGGCTCCTGGTCGCGGGCGGCGGCACCGGCGGACACCTCTTTCCCGGGCTCGCGCTCGGGGAGGAAGTGAAGACCCGCCACCCGCGCAACGACGTGCTCTTCGTCGGCTCGGCGCGCGGCATCGAGGCACGGGAAGTGCCGAAAGCCGGCTATCCGCTGCAGATCATCGACGTCGGGCCTCTGAAGCGGATGGGTCTGATCGGTTTCTTCAGAGGGCTGTTCCGGCTGCCGATCGCGCTCTGGCAATCGATCAGGATCCTGAAGAAGTTCGATCCCGATGTCGTCGTCGGCGTGGGCGGCTACGCCAGCGGGCCGGTGGTGCTGGCGGCGTGGATCCTGCGCATCCCCATCGCCGTGCAGGAACAGAACGCGCTGCCCGGATTCACCAACAAGATTCTCGGTCGGTTCGCCGACGCCGTGTTCATCGCCTTCGAGGAGGCGCGCAAGAGCTTTCCGGCGCGCAAGACACACTTGCTCGGCAACCCGATCCGGCGAGCATTTCTCGATAATTATCTGCATACCAAAACCCCGGGCGAGCGGTTATCGATCTTCGTCACCGGCGGTTCGCAGGGCGCGCACGTGCTCAACATGCGCGTGGCGGAAGCGATCGAGATCCTGGGTGACGGCGCGAGGATCGACCTGCTGCACCAGACGGGCGTGAAAGATCTGCCGGAGATCGCGGCGCGCTACGAGAAACTCCCGGCCGCTAAGGCCGCCGCGTTCATCGACGACATGCCGCGCGCGTACGCCGGCGCGGACCTGCTCGTCTGCCGGGCCGGCGCGACGACCATTGCGGAGCTGACCGTTTGCAAGAAACCGGCCATCCTGGTGCCGTTTCCGTTCGCCGCGGACGATCACCAGACCGTCAACGCGCATTCGCTGGTCGACGCCGGGGCTGCCATCGTCATCGCCGAGAAGGACCTCACCGCGCAGCGCCTCGCCGACGAGATCAAGGTGCTCGAATCCGACCGCGCCAGGCTGCAGAAAATGTCGCGGGCAAGCGGACTTCTGGGGCGTCCGGAGGCCGCTCGCGAGATCGCCGATGTCTGCGTTTCACTCTGTTCGGCGCGGCTGGTGCGGGAGGGCCGCCACCTGCCGGTAGCGCGGAAGTAAGACACTCAAGGGGATCTAGTCACGCTCCGCTATTGATTATCGTAGATCGAATCGCGTACATTCAGGCGCATGGAGGGCTGCTACCGGTGTTCCGCAACAAGAAGGTCAAGGTCCATTTCGTCGGCATCGGGGGGATCGGGATGAGCGGCATCGCCGAGCTCCTCCTGAACCTCGGGTACCGCGTCAGCGGATCGGACCTGAAGGAGAGCGAGATCACGCGGCGGCTGGCCTCGCTCGGCGGCAGCATCGCCATCGGACACCGCGCGGAGAACGTCGCCGACGACGTCGACGTGGTGGTCACCTCCAGCGCGGTCCGGCGCGCGTCGAATCCGGAAGCCGTCGCGGCGCGCGATCGCGGAATTCCCGTCATCCCGCGCGCCGAGATGCTGGCCGAGCTGATGCGCCTGAAAGAGGGCGTAGCCATCGCCGGCAGCCACGGAAAAACCACCACCACCAGCCTGATCGCCACCGTCCTTGCGCATGCCGGTGTCGATCCGACCGCGGTCGTGGGCGGCAAGCTGAATGCGCTCGGCTCCAACGCCAAGCTCGGCAAGGGCCAGCTGATGGTGGTCGAGGCCGACGAATCCGACGGATCTTTTTTACGCCTCTCGCCGACCATCGCGGTGATCACCAACGTCGATCCGGAGCACCTCGACTACTACGGCACCGTCGATGCGCTGCAGCAGGCGTTCGTCGACTTCGCCGATCGGGTGCCGTTCTACGGTCTCGCCGTGATGTGCATCGACCATCCGGTCGTGCAGCATTTGATCCCGCGGCTGACCAAGCGGCACGTGACGTACGGCGTCTCGCCGCAGGCCGACTGGCGCGCGGACAACGTGCAGCTGGGCGCATTCCAGGCGCGTTTCACCGTCTTCCACCGGGCCGAGCGGCTCGGCGAAGTGATGCTCAAGATGGTGGGCGCGCACAACGTGCTCAACGCGCTCGCCTGTTGCGCGGTCGCGCACGAGCTCGGCATTCCTTTTGCGACCACGGTCGAGGCGCTGGGCGACTTCCAGGGCGTGCAGCGTCGCTTCACCGTGCGCGGCGAATCTCACGGCATCACCGTCGTCGACGACTACGGTCATCACCCGGCGGAGATCAAGGCGACCCTGGCCGGCGCGCGCGCGAGCTTCCCGCACCGGCGCATCGTCGCCGCCTTTCAGCCGCACCGTTATACGCGCACGCGCGATCTGCTCGGCGAGTTCGCCACCGCTTTCAACGACGCGGATGCGCTGCTGCTCACCGAGATCTACGGCGCGGGCGAAGACCCGATTCCCGGCGTCAGCGGCGCGCGGCTGCACGAAGCGGTCAAGGCGTGCGGCCATCGCGACGCCTCGTTCGTCGAGCGCGGCGAGCTGGCCGCGAAATTGCGGGAGCGCGTGCGCGACGGCGATCTGGTGATCACGCTCGGCGCCGGCGACATCACGCACGTCGCCGACGAACTGCTGGAGTTGATCAAATGACGCCGCTCGTCGCCGATCTGCGCCGCGCGGCCCGCGGCGAGGTGCTGGAGCAGGTCCCGCTTGCGCCGCGGACCAGCGTGCGCGTCGGCGGTCCGGCGCGACTGTGGGTCAAGCCGCAGGGTCCGCCGGCGCTGGTGGAAGTGCTGCGCGTCTTGTCCGGCGCGAGCGTCGGCTGGATCTCGCTCGGCGGCGGCGCCAACACCATCGTCGGCGATCGCGGCGTCGACGGAGCCGTGCTGCGGCTGGCGCAGGATTTTGCCATCGAGGAAGTCGAAGAGGCCGGCGATCACGTGGTGGTCACGCTCGGCGCCGGGGCTCCGATCGCGCGCTTTCTTTCGCTGGCGAAAGAGCAGCGCGGCGTCGGCGTTGCGTGGGCGGCGGGAATTCCCGGCACGGT
>VBLM01000770.1 GCA_005879095.1 Deltaproteobacteria bacterium | reverse complement strand
GCGTGGCGATCCGGATCACCCGTTCCTCGTCATCGGCAAAACCGCGGAGGCCGGCTCCGGATCGGGCTCGGGCAGCGGTGCCGGCGCCGGGTCGGGCGCGGGATCGGGCACCGGCATCGGCACCGGCTGCGGCCCGCCCGGCTCGTCGTCGAGCCCGAACAGCTCCGCGGCGGCCTCGCCGAGCGGACCCTGCCCGGCCTCCTCGCGCAGCCGCGCGGTGGGGCGATGCAAGAGCTTGTTGACGATCGCGCTCGCCATCGCTCGCACGCTCTTCTGCTGCTTTTCGTCCAGCCCGCCGAGAGCCGCCAGCGTCTTCTCCGCTTCCTGCCGCGCCACGCCCTCCGCGTGCACCCGCAGCCGCGCCAGCACCGGCATCGCCTTGCGCTCGCGCGCCTGGGCGAGAAAAGCGCGCAACTCCTCTTCGACGATCTGCTCCGCCTTCTCGACCTGCGAGGCGCGCAGGTCGCGGTTCTGCGCCGCCACCCGCTCGAGATCGTCGAGGTCGTACACGTAGACGTTCTCCAGCTCGTTGGCGCTCGGCTCGACGTTTCGCGGCAACGTCAAATCCACGAGGAAAATCGGACGGTACCGCCGCGCCTTCAGTGCCCGGTGCATCAGCTCGCGGGTGACGACGAAGTGGGCGGCGCCCGTCGAGCAGATGGCGACATCGGCGCGCTCCAGCAGCGTTGGCAATTCCGCCAGCGAGACCGGCACACCTTCGATCTCGCGCGCCAGCTCCTCGGCACGAGCCGGGTTGCGATTCGCGACCAGGATCTCCATCGCCCCCTCGCTGCGCAGCTCGCGCGCCGCCAGCTGCGCCATCTCGCCCGCGCCGAGCAGCAGCACCGACCGTCCTTCGAGGCTGCCGAGCAGCTTGTGCGCGAGCCGCACCGCGACCGAGCTGAGCGAAACCGCCCCGCGGGCAATCTCTGTCTCGGTCCGCACCCGCTTGGCCGAGCGCACCGCCGTCGCGAGCAGGCGGTTGATCTCCGCGCCCATCGCGCCCGCCTGGTGTGCCTGCGCAGCCGCTTCCTTCACCTGGCCGAGGATCTGCGCCTCGCCGACCACCATCGACTCGAGACTGGCCGCGACGCGGAAGAGGTGGCGCGCAGCCTCCTCGTCGAAGCGGCAGACCGCGTGCGGCGCGGCGACGGGACCGAGCTCGCCCAGGATGTCCTCGCCCGCTCCGCGCCCGTCGGCGACGGCGAACACCTCGACCCGATTGCAGGTGGAGACGAGCAACGCCTCGCGCACCCCGGGCAGCTTGCGGAACTTGCGAACCCGCTCGGCGACCTGTTCCTCGGGGACCGCCAGCTGCTCGCGCACGGCGATGGGCGCTTCCTTGTGCGAGAGGCCGACGCAGATGAACGTCATCGCAGCGCCCCGAGCGCGACCGTGCCGTGGAGCGCCGGCGCCGCGGTCAGCAACCCGACGTAAACCCCTGCAAGAAGGACGAATCCGGTGATGACCAGCATCGCCACCCGCCGCCCGCGCCAGCCGGCGACCAACCGCGCCTGGATGAGGGAAGCGAAGAGCGCCCAGGCGAGGATGGCGAACCCCTGCTTGGGAGCGAAGGGCAGCGCGGTGCCGGTCGACTCGTGCGAGACGAGCGAGCCGGTCGCGATCGTCAGCGAGAGGAAGACGAAACCCCACACGGCGAGCCGGTAGCCGGCCTTGTCGATCAGATCGAGCGACGGCAGCCGCGCGAAGAGCCGCCCGGGCCGCTTGGTCTTCACCTGCCGTTCGGAAGCCAGATAGAGCAGCGCCAGCCCGAAGGCGAGCGCGAGCATGCCGGTCCCGATCGCCGCCGCGCCCACATGCACCGACAGCGCGACCGAGTGGTAGAGCTTGGGCGGGATCGCGCGCGCAGTCGACGCCACGAGGTGCGCCGGCACCATCACCGCCACGGTGAACGGCGCAACGAACGCGCCCGCCACGGGCAGGTCGTACTTCCAGTCGAGGATCAGATAGCCCGCGACGGTGATCGCCGCGAGCAGGCTGAAGAGCTGTCCGCCCTTCCAGTTGCCGGCGCCGAGCCCGATGGTTGCGACGTTGGTGTCGGCGGGCGCGAGAAAGGCGCCGGCGTGCAGCACGATCCCGGCGAGCAGCAGCAACCTGCCCGCGCGGACCCAGCGCTGGTCGGCACGCACCAGCCAGGTCAGGAACGCCGCCGCCCCCGCCGTATAGGCGAGCAGAGAGATATGCACGAGGACGGTTGCCATCGGCTTACTGCAAGTTATCCAGCAGGAATTGCGCCAGCATGTCCTGCTCGCCGGCGTTCTTCTCCTCCTGCGATTTGGCCGCCGCTTGCGGTGCGGGCGCGGCATTTCCCGCCGGTTTCGGCGCTCCAGCGGGCGCCGCCTTCGCCGCCGCCGCCGCCTGCGAAGCCGCTGCGGCCCGGCGCAGCGCGTTGGCGTCGGCAAGGAACCCCTGCTGCACCTGGTAGGCACTCTCGCCGAGGATCACCGACTCCATGTAGTGCTCGGCGCCCATCTGTTTGAGCGCATCGGTCGTTTTGACCTTCTGGAGCAGGCCCGCGTTGTCGTCGCCGGCCTCCATTTTCATGAAGCGCACCGCGCTGGTGAGCGCGAAGTTCTTGCCCTCGCCGAGGATGGTGAGAACGTTCCCGTCGACCTGGATGCGGCCCTGCTCCGACCACTTGTCGAGGACGCTCTGGGGGACGAACAGGTAGTCGGCCATGTGAAGCTGCGCATCCTCGCCGCGCGCTGGTCATCATATAACGCAGCGCGGCCCTTTCGACTGATACCAGCGGAACCGGGTCGGCGCAATGTAGTTGACCGGCAGGCAGACGGGCGGCAGATTGGCCGGCCCGCACGATTTCAAGGAGCTTCCAACGATGGCGAGCGCGGACGTGATGACCTTCACCGACGACAACTTCCAGAGCGAGGTGCTGGCCGCCAAGGATCCCGTGCTGGTGGACTTCTGGGCCGCCTGGTGCGGGCCGTGCCGCGCGATCGCGCCGCTCGTCGATCAGCTGGCTGCCGAGTACAAGGGCAAGCTCAAGGTAGGGAAGTTGGACATCGACGCGCACCAGAACGTACCCCAGAAGTACGGCGTGATGTCGATTCCGACCGTCCTGCTCTTCAAGAACGGCCAGGTGGCCGACCAGATCGTCGGCGCCGTCCCCAAGGCCAAGCTCGACGCCATGGTCAAGCGCGCCATCTGAGTTCGTATGGAGAAGATGAACGTCCGATTGCCGATCGACGTCGTGCGCCGACTCGATGACGTCGCGGCTCGCACCGGCAAACGGAAGTCGGACATCGTGCGGGAAGCGCTGCGGCGATACATCTCGGAGGAGCGGCGAAGCGTCGTCGGAGGATCCGAGGAAACCCTGCAGGCAAAAGGGCGGGTGCGCCGGCCTTCCCGGTAGGAACGAAGACTCGTGGGATCGGCGAACTACCGGACCGTAACTCGTCCGACTAGAACATGAATCGGCGCAACGAGACGTTGAGCAGAATGCCGATCCCGAGCATGTCGGCGACGACGGAGGACCCGCCGTAGCTGAAGAGTGGCAGCGGTACGCCGACGACCGGCATCACTCCGGTCACCATGCCGATGTTGATGAAGGCGTGCCAGAAAAAGAGCGCCGAGATGCCGAGCGCGAGGAAGCTGCCGAACTT
>VBLM01000015.1:2367-5490 GCA_005879095.1 Deltaproteobacteria bacterium | reverse complement strand
ATGAAGAAGGTGCAGGTCCCCGGCGCGGGCTCGCCCTTCGCCGAGATCACCGACGACGACATCGACAACCTCTTCAGCGAGTAAGCGAGGCCTCGCCGGATGTCCTTCATCAACTACAGCTCGCGCGAGATCAACTGCAAGATCGTCTATTACGGGCCCGGCCTGTGCGGAAAGACGACCAATCTGCAGTTCATCTACGCCAACACCAACCAGCAGGCGAAGGGCAAGATGATCTCGCTCGCCACCGAGACCGAGCGAACGCTGTTCTTCGACTTCCTGCCGTTGTCGCTGGGCGAAATTCGCGGCTTCAAGACCCGGTTCCACCTTTATACGGTGCCCGGACAGGTCTTTTACGACGCTTCCCGCAAGCTGATCCTGAAGGGCGTGGATGGGGTCGTCTTCGTCGCCGACTCGCAGATCGAGCGCATGGAAGCGAACATCGAGTCGGTGGAGAACCTGCGCACGAATCTTCAAGAGCAGGGCTACGACCTCGACAAGATCCCCTACGTCATCCAGTACAACAAGCGCGACCTGCCCAACGCGGCGCCCCTCGAAGAGCTGGAGAATCTGCTGAATCCAAAGGGGATTCCGCACTTCGAAGCGGTGGCCCCGAAAGGCGAGGGCGTGTACGAGACGCTGAAAGCCATCGCGCGGTTGATCCTGACGGAGCTGAAGAAGGGTACCTAGCCCCGCGCGAACGCTGCTGAGTTGTCGCTTCTTCGGGAGCCCCACCCTGAAGGGTGGGGCTAGAAAAGCACGAAGCCCCCTTCGGGGGCTAAATGGAATTTGCACGACGTCTACCGCGAACGTCTCTTGAGGGCCGTACGCGGTTTTCTGCGCACCGATTGAGCCTGCAAAGCAGGCTTCGTGCAGTTCTAGCCCCCGGCTTCAGCCGGGGGCTCCAGATCCGAGGCAAGCTCGCAATCACAACGACGGAGTTGCGGGCTGACGCTAAGCGGTCTTCGCTTTGACCTGCTTGTCGAACGCTGCCGTGCAGGCCTCCACGATCTGCTGCAAATCGTACGGCTTGCAGAGCAGCTCCACCACGTCGTTCGGCCCGATCAGCTCCTCCAGCGCGCGCTTGTTCGTGGTCGTCACGACGAACGCGCGCCCCTGCATGACTTTCGAATTCCGCATCAGCCGCAGGAACGTCCAGTTGGTGTCATAGGGCGGCGCGACGTCGTACACGATCACGTCCGGCTTGTGCTCCTCGACGAACTGGATCATGTCGATGCGGCCGCGCTTCAAGTCGTCGATGTGCGCGACCACGGCCTGCATGCCGGCCTGCTGCAGCGATTCGCGCACCAGTTCGAGCACTTCGGGATTGGTGTTGAAAATGGCGATGATTCGCGCCTTCGAATCCAAGAGCAAGCCTCCGCTGAGGTCTCAATCCAAGCTGTGCAGACTTGACAGCGCACGCAAGCCTGCAAGGGGCTCAGTGAGGCTGTACTCGGGGCAGATCGAGGCGGAACTCGCACCCCTCGCCCGGCGAGACCCTGGTCGAGACCGATCCGCCGTGCGCCCGCGCCGCCCGCCGGGCGAAATTCAGCGACGGGAGATCGGGCAGGCGGTTGCCGCGCAGCTTGCGGCAGTCGTTCACCGAAACCGCGACCCGCGCCCGATCGCGCGACGGGAGCGCCGAGAAGCGGATGGTCGATCCCGGCCGCGCCACCTGCACGGCCGCCCGGAGCAGGCTGCTCACCGCGGGCCGTACCAGGCGCGCATCGGCCTCCACATGCAGCACGCGCAGCGGCTTCTGCAGCAGCACCTTGACCTTCTTGTCGAGCGCGCCGAGCTGCGCATGGGCCTCGTCCAGCACCGGCGCGAGCTTGACCCGCGAGAGCTTGAGGCCGCCCGCCGAGAGGATGTCGTCGATCAGCGAGTCCTCCAGCCCGTCGCGGAGCCGCGCAAGGCTCCGCTGCAGCGCGCGCGCCGGCTTCGAGTCCAGCGTCATCCCCTTGCGCTGGAGCAGGTCCATCGCCAGCCAGGCCGCCGTCACCGAATTGCGCAGATCGTGCGCCAGCTTGGCCAGCTTCTGCGTTTCGCGCCGCCGCTTCTGCTGCTCGCGCTCGATGGCGCCCTTGACCAGCACCTCGACCGAGGCGTGCGCCAGCGCATCCGAGAGCAGCCGCTGCTCGGCGACGTTGATCTCCGGACAGCTCTCCAGCACCGCGTCGAAGAGGAAATCGCCGAGCAGGCTCGACTGCATCGCGGCCCGCCGTGACTCGGCGAGCAGCGGCAGGGTCCCGCCGGGCACGGCGCGGAAGCGGCGCTCGAGCGCGCGGTCGGCGGCCTCGAGCAGCTCGGGGAGCACGGTCGCGGTGGCTTCGTCGAGGGCGAACCCGGCTTCGGCGGCGGCCCGCAGCTGCCGCTGCCAGCGGTCGAGCAGGTCCGGCCGCTGCCGGGCGAGGACGCTCCGCACTCGATCCATCGGCATGCTCCCGGAAATGGTGATCCGCTGCAGCTTCGCCGACCGTACCATCTCCCCCACGCAGGCGGCGCAGTGATACGGCCGTGCGAAGACGATCCGCCGCGGCCCGTTCACGTCCTGCATCCAGAGGAAGGTGCAGCACTGCCGCACCTTGGTCATGCCGACGACGTCCACCGGTGCCCAAGCCTCCGTACTGTGGCTTTAGTCGCACCGGCGGGTGAAAAGAACCTGCGATTCGCGCCCTTGCCCGGCAGCGGACAATGTGGACCGGGCCAGGTGTCCGATCAGAAGCAGTGCGCGTTGTAATCGACCACGATGGTGGCCGCGGGCGGCGGCGCGGCCTTGAAGATCACCGAGTTGGTCGGCTGGTCGAAGCTGTAGTCGGTGCCCACCGACTGCGGAGTGCCGTTCACCGTCACCACGATGGTGGCCGGGTCGGCGATGCGAGTGAGCGGAAACTGTACCCGTCCGCGGAAGGCGTCGAGCGACATGTCCTTCGCCACCTGCGCCCAGTCGGCGGAGCAGATGCTGTACCACTTGCCGCCGGTGCCGGTGACGACGTCGGCGTAGCGGCTGCCGTCCTCGGCCTTGACGGTGCCGTTGTTGCAGCCGCTTCCCGGGTCGCCGATGATCGCGTTGAAGCTGACCAGGCCGGCGTTGTACTTGCCTTTCACCTGCCGGAAGAAGTCGGT
>VBLM01000015.1:0-2247 GCA_005879095.1 Deltaproteobacteria bacterium | reverse complement strand
GCGTTGGTGTCGGCGCCGTCGATGATCCCGGGATGGCCGAACAGTCCACCGACGTAGATCTTGTCGCCCTGGTACGCCGAGTCGCCGTTGGCGGTGTCGGTCTGGTCGTTCTCGGTGGTGGTGACGCCGAAGTGGAAGTCGGAGTTGGCCTTGAGCGCTTCGTTGATGAACGCCGGCCCCTGCTGCGAGAGGTTGCTCTGGTAGTCCTGCACCGACCCCGAGTTGTCCATCACCACCAGGAGGTCCACCGTCGGCCGCGCGGCCTGGGTGAAAGTGTCGGTCTGGTGGCTGTTGGTCGTGCCGGTACCGGAAAGCGCCATCGTCACGTACGGGTTGTTGCTGGTCGTGTTCGAGGCGTCGGTCTCGAACTTGAGCGTCGCGCTGTCCTTCTGCGCCGCGCCCGGTTTGTACGTCGCCTGGATCTGCACTTTCCCCTGCGGCGCGATGGAGAACGGCGTCGGCGGCGCGGTGATGTAGAAGGGCGCGGTTGTCGGATCGAGCGCGATCGACTTGATCGCGATCGACGACCCGGTGCCGGTGTTGTAGAGCGAGATCGTCTCCGGCTGCGCCCGGCAGCCCAGCGTCACCAGGCCGAAGTCCAGGTCGGAGGGCAGGATGACGAGGTTGGAGATGTCGCCCTGGCCGCTCATGCCCACCTGGACACACCCGTTGGCGCTGTCGGGCGGCAGGCCCTGCGTACATTCGGTGTTGTGGCTCGAGTCGCCGCTGTGGAAGTCCAGGTAGACCTCGGGCCCGAACGGGACCTGGTTGGTGTTCTTCGGCGAGAACGCGACGTTGATCTGCGTGCTCTGGCCGGGCGGCAGCGTCCCGAGCGCGCCCGGCGCGACGACCTTGAAATCGCCGCAGCTGGTGCCGCCGAGGCAGATCGGTCCGGTGCCGGAGCCGACGAATTTGATCCCGGAAAGCGAGCAGTTGGCGCTGCCGACGTTGCTCACCGTGACCGGCAGCGACTTCGTCTTTCCCACCGTGACGTTGCCGAACTGGAGCAGCCGGCCGTACTGGAGGCAGCCGATCGGCGTCGGGTTGACGCAGGAAACCGCCGGAGTCGCCTGGATCTTGCACACCGGCGTCGCCACCGAGGTGCCGTCGAGCTGCACGGTGAGCTGCGGCCGGGACGGATCGTTGGAGTCGAACTCGAGCGTGCCGGTGTCGCTCGGATTGGTGTCGCCGGCGGGCGGCGAATACTGCACGGTCGAGGTGAACGCGTCGCCCGGCCGCAGCGTGATCGCGCTGGTCGGCGGCGAGATGACGTTGAAGAACGTGGCGCCCGCCGTGATCCTGACCGCCGTCAGGCCGCAGTCGGCGAGGCCGCGGTTGGCCACCGTCACGTCGCGCTGCGCGCTCTGCCCGCGCACCACCTGTCCGAACGAGACCTGCGCCGCGCTCGCTTCCAGACGGCAGGCGGGCGGATAGACCGCGCTGCCCCGCAGCGGCACGTATTGGTTCGGCTGGCCGTCGTTCGGCACCAGCAGCGCGCCGAGCGCAGGCGAGCCGTCCTCGGGCAGGAACCGGATGGTCGCGGTCACGCTCGCGCCCGGCGCCAGCGCCTGCGGGGGCGGCAGCGATACCGCCTTGAAGGCCGGGTTGGAGAGGATGTCGAACCCCATCTGCTGCAGATTGACGCTGACGTTGCCGCAGGAGGTCAGCTTGACGTCCTTGTCGCTCGCGGCGCCGACGGTGCCCTGGCCGAAGTCGAGCGGGCTTGGGTCGGCGCACAACGCCGGTCCCGCGGTCACGCCGCGCAACGGAATCCGCACGTTCGGCCGTGTCGGGTCGGCCGAATCCACCTGCATCCAGCCGGTGCGCGGCCCACCGCCGGCCGGCGCGAACTTGACGGTGACGTCCACCGACTTGCCCACCTCGAGCGAGGTCGGCGCGTTCGCGCTGCGGGCGAACTCGGCCGCCATCGGACCGTCCGGGTCGTAGACGAAGAGGCTGCCGAGCGGGACGTTGCCGGCGTTGCGCAGGCGCACCTTCTGCAGCTTGCTCTGACCGGTCGCGACCACGCCGAATTCGACCTGCGGCGGCGCCGACTGCGGCGTATCGCAAGTTCCGTCGCCGCCGGCTTCGTTGACCGTGCACACCTGGATGTGTGGCGGCGCTCCCTGCTGCACCGGCACCGCGAGGGTCGGGTGGTCGGGATCGTCGCTCTCGAAGGTGAGCTGCGCATCGTCCTTGTCGGTATCGTTGAGCGGGGAGTAGCGCAGGATCACCACCGCGCAGTCG
>VBLM01000768.1 GCA_005879095.1 Deltaproteobacteria bacterium | reverse complement strand
GTTCCCTCCTTGATGCTGCGGGTGGCGAACGCGCGCGGCAACCAGGTGGTCGAAGCGCAGCTGCGGCTGGGCCTCTTGAGCAGCGAGATCACCGCCGAGGGCGAGTCGGTGCGGCGGATGCACGACCTGCGGCTGGTGCGGCCGAGCACGGCAGTGTTCGCGCTCAGCCTGCTGGTGGTGCACCCGATCGACGAGAAGAGCGTGCTCTGGGGGAAGACGGTCGAGGCGCTCAGGGCGATGAGTGCCGAGCTATATGTGTCGCTCACCGGGCTGGACGAGACGTTCAACCAGACCATCCACTCGCGCCACGCGTACACCATCGACGAGATCCTCTGGGGACGCCGGTTCGTCGACTTGATCGGGCCGCTGCCGGACGGGCGCATCGCCATCGACTACACGAAGTTTCATCAGACCCGGCCGGCGCCGCTTGACCAGCGCGGGACCGGCTAGCATTTTGCGCTGCATGCGCACACTGACCATCGCGCTTTTGCTCTGCGCGTGCGCCTCGGGGACGAAGGAAGGGCCGGTTCCGGGCGCCACTACCGTCGCCGGCAGCCTGCCGTCGAATGCTGCGCCGCCAGCGCCCTCGACACCGGAGGCGGGAAAGCAGGCGGCGCCTGGGCCGGCGGGCGCACCGGCGGCACCGGCCGCTCCGGGTGGGCCGATGACGGCCTCGGAAGCTGCGGCGGCGGCCGTCTCCGAGGATTCGTCGTGCGCGAGCGACGACGATTGCACACCCACGATGATCGGTCCGGGCGCGTGCTGTCCGATGTTGTGCTCGCCGCGGGCGGTGACGAAGAAGGCCGCCGACGCCCTCGAGATGCATGTACGTGAATGTGCGCAGGGGAAGACGTGCCCTTTGCCGTCCTGCGCGCCGCCCCGGTTCCATACGGTGGTTGCCTGCGAAAAGAACCGTTGCGTGACGAAGACGCAGGCGATGCAATAGGCCTAGATCGTGGCGTGGGCGCGGTCTTTCGGCGCCGGGCCGCCGTGGTGCATCGAGCTCCACAGGGCCGAAGCGGCGAGCGTGAGGATGACGAAGGACTGCGCGAGCACGCCCTCGCGGGTGGCGTAGAGCCCCAGCGCGGGCAGCTGGAAGGCGCCCCACACCGTGAGCGGAAGCGCGCCCTGTAGCTGCAGCGAACGGACGCCGTTGCCCACCATCAGGATGGCGAGGCCGCTCAGGATCGCTCCACAAGAAAGCAGGAGTGGGCGCGGCTTGAGCTTCTTCTGCAGGCCCTGGAAGAGCAGGACCAGCAGGATCAGCGCGATCAAGCCGGCCAGCGCGCCGCCCGCCACGGCGCCGCCCGCGCCGGGCGACTCCAGCACCAGGCTGCGGAAGAACATCACCACCTCCAGCATCTCGCGGTAGACGGCGATGAAGGTGATGCCCAGGACGACGGCCGCAGAAGCGCCCGCCGTCGAGCGCTGGAAGAAAGTGGAGAAGAGGCGGCGCGAGCTCATCGCGGCGAAGAGCCAGTGGCTGGCGTAGAGGATCAGCGCCGCCAGGACGAGCTGGAGGACGCCCTCGATCAGCTCGCGGTGAGCGCCGGAGAGGCGCGAGAGCAGCACCCCCGAAGCCCACCAGGTGACGCCGCCGGCGCCGAGGGCGGAGAGCCAGCCGACGTGGACGGCGTTGGCGTCGCGGGCGCGGCCCGCCTTGCGCAAGAGCGCCAGCATGGCGGCGACGAGCAGGGCGGCCTCGACTCCTTCGCGCAGCGCGATGGCGAGCGCCGCGACGAAAGCGACGAGGGCGCCGCCGGGACCGCGGACATCCGCCTTCTCGAGGAGCGCGTCGAGGCGGACGGCGGCGGGATCGGGATCGCGGCCGGCGTCGATCGACGATCGCAGCGAGAGAAAAGCGGATTCGATCTCGTTGACCAGCGACGCGTCGCGGCCGCGCAGGACGGCCTCGTGCGGCTCGAAGTGATCGAGATACGCGGTGATCAGCGTACGGCGGGCGGCGTCGCGATCGCCAGCCCTCGCCAGCGCGGCGGCTCTCTGCACGTCATGGCGCGCCTGGGCGAGGCCCTGGGCTTCGATGGCCTGCGACGGCTCGCCGAAGGGCCCCGCGCGAAGCGCGGAGAGCGCCTCTTCCTGAGCGGCCGGCGCAAGTCCCGCCGCGGCCAGCCTGGCGCGCAGCTCGGCGTCGGAGAGCGCGGCCAGATCGCGGTAGCGGGTCGACACCAGCGCGGCGCGGGCCAGCTCGAGGCCGTGCGCCGACGCCGAAGGGTGGGCGAAGGTGAGCACATAGAAGGCGACGTCCCACCTCGCGGCGTCGTCGAGCCCGACGTCGAAGGCGGGCATCTGCGTGCGCGGCACGCCGTAGGTTACGGCGCTGAAGACCCGCTGCGGACTGAATTCCTTCACCTCTTCCGCCGAGGCCAGGTCGGGCGGTCTGGTCTCGAGGCCGATGGCCTGGTTGGGATGGCCGTCCGCGCCGTGGCAGGCGGCGCAGGCCTGCGCGTAGACCTGCGCGCCACGGGCGAGGTCCGGCGCGCGCACGGGAAAGAGCACCACGTGGAAGCGCTGCACGATCTGCTCGCGCAGCGCGCGCGCTTCGGAACCGACGTACGACGGCGGCGCTTTCGCCGCCACGTCGCGGGCCAGCGCGTCGAGCTTGCGGGCGATGTCTTCCGCCTGGCCGTCGACGTCGGCCCGCAGCTCGCGCGCCGCATCCTGGACGAAACCGATCTGCTCCTGGTGCTCGGTGTCCGAGAGCACCTCGCCGTGTTGGCCGACGGCACGGGCGTAGTCGGCGGAGACGTAGTCGAGCAACGCCACCACCCGCCGCAGGGGCTGGTCCTGCGTCGCGACCACGACTGTACTGAGAATGAGAATCACTCTCAACATCAACTGCAAAGATACCGGGCGAGCGCACTTTTGTCACGTCCCCGTGGCAAGTCGCCGCAGCCTTCGCTACAAGGCACGCGTGCGCCTACCCAAGTTCTTCATCCGCACCCGCGAGGACGGAGCGACGCACACCGAGGCGGCGCACATCCCCGGCGGCCGTTCGCTGCGCGATCTGGTCTTCGGCGCCAACGACGGCCTGGTGGCAGCCTTCGCGGTCGTCTCCGGCGTGCACGGCGCGGCGGTCTCCACCAGCATCGTGCTGCTCGCCGGGCTGGCCGAGCTGATCGGCGGCACCATCGCGATGGGTCTGGGCGCGTTCCTCGCC
>VBLM01000769.1 GCA_005879095.1 Deltaproteobacteria bacterium | reverse complement strand
CAGAGGCTCGGTGCGCATGGGGCCGCCAATCTAGCAGGGCGGACCGATCCTCTCCCGCGCGGCCAGGTTTGCGGCAGCGCGGCGCAGGGCTCGGCCCCATTCTTGCGCCGTCGAAGCGATGACCTCATGATGGACGCATGGTCGGTGCCATCGAGACCGTGCTGACTGCGCTCAATGCGGCGCACGTCCGCTATCTCATCGCCGGCGGAGTCGCCGTCGTCCTTCACGGTCACTTGCGTGCGACGGCGGATCTGGACCTGATCGTGCAGCTCAGCCCCGAGAATGCCCTCGATGCGGTGCGGGCGCTGGAGAGCCTCGGCTTCCGGCCGATCGCCCCCGTGCCGGCGGCGATGTTCGCGGACGCGGAGGCGCGCCGGAACTGGGTCGAAGACAAGGGCATGACCGTTTTTGGCCTCTGGAGCGACCGGTTCCCGGGGCTCGAAGTCGACCTGTTCGCCTCCGAACCGCTCGACTTCGATACGGCTTACGCCCGCGCTGTCCGGGTGCAATTGTCGACGACGTTTGCGACGGTCGTCGGCCTGGAGGACCTCGTCGCCTTGAAGAAAGCAGCAGGCCGGCCGGTCGACCTCGCTGACATCGATGCGCTGCGGGCGCTCGCGGAGGAAAAAGGATGAACGCGGACGACGCGGCAAAGGCCTTCGCCGAGCATCGCCGGGCTCAATTGAGACGCAATCTCCGGCTCTCGCCTGCGGAGCGGCTGCGCTGGCTCGAGGAAACGATGGATGCATTCCGAAAGTGGAAGGGGCTGGCGCGAGTCGCGGCCGGTCAGCGCAGTCGGCCCATGTAACTTGCGCGCAGCGCCACCGCCTGCCGCGCCATGCCGCGAAGCCGCTCCCTGAAAATTGTCTTGCTATTCAGCCCTTTGGCGGCTACACCCCCTCGTCCCGCATGCGCGGGCAGCGTCCGCACAGAGCGGACGCAACATCGAAAGAGCAAATGTCGACTGGTACCGTGAAGTGGTTCAATGATGCGAAGGGCTTCGGCTTCATCACGCAGGACGGCGGCGGCGAGGATGTCTTCTGCCATCACACCGCCATCGCGGCGGAAGGGTTCCGCACGCTGGCCGAGGGTCAGAAGGTCAGCTTCGACGTGACCAAGGGCCCGAAGGGCCTGCAGGCGCAGAACGTCAAGCCGGTGTAACGCACCGTTCTCGAGCGTGATTGTCGGAGGCCCGGACGGAAACGCCCGGGCCTTCTGCTTTTCTGCGGCCCGCTGGTATTCCCGTTCACTCTACGGGAAGCCGATTTCCCGTTGTCGAATTGACCCGGAGCCCCAACTTTATGCGCTCCACCGGGGGGGCCCGATGCGCAACGCGTCAATCGTTCTGATCGTTCTGATCGTGGGATTTTCCGCAGCCTGCGGGGGCAAGCATCCGGGTTCGGGCAACACCGGCGCGCAGCAGGTGAGCCTGCAAATCACCACCACCGGAGCCGGCCTCGTGCGCGGGGCGGGCCCCGACTGCCGCGGAAGCTGCACGGTCGAGGTGGACAAGGGCTCCACAGTGCACCTCACCGCGGTGGCCGACCAAGGCGCGAGCTTCTCGGGCTGGGGCGGCGCCTGCTCCGGGACCGGCGGCTGCGACCTACGGCTCGACGGGGCCGCCAGCGTCTCCGCAGGCTTCGGGACAGGCACCCAGGCGCCTCCGGGCTCGCACATGGTCGCGGTGACCATCGAAGGCTCGGGCCGGGTCATCTCCGATCCAGCCGGCCTGGACTGCTCCGCCGGCACCTGCGCCGCCGCCTTCACCGACGGCATGAACCTCACCCTGAACGCCACCGCCGCGACCGGCTGGACCTTCGCCGGCTTCGGCAGCGGCTGCCACGGGAAGTCCTGCGTGCTGACGGTCGCCGCCAACACGCAGGTGTTCGCGCACTTCGACCCGACGCCGCAGCAGGCCACGCTCACCGTGGCGGTGGACGGCCCGGGACAGGTTTCGGGCAACGGCGTCAGCTGCGGCAACGGCGGCACCACCTGCCAGATCACCGTGGCCCCCGGCACCGCCGTTTCACTGACCGCAACCGCCGCGGCCAGCGCGCGCTTCACCGGCTGGAGCGGCGCCTGCACCGGCACCGCCGGCTGCGCGCTCAGCCTCACCGCCAACGCCGCGGTGCACGCCGGCTTCGCGCTGGAAGTCCAGACGCTGGTCGCCGCCGATGGGACGTCGGTGTTCGTTACCGCGCTCAATTCGACCAGCGTCTTCTACTGCCGCACCCTCTCCGACGGCGGCTCCATCTGGTCGGTGGCGAAGACCGGCGGCGTTCCGCAGCGCGTCGGCTTCGGCACTCCCGCCGTCATCGTCGCCGACGACTCGTTCGTCTACTGGACCGATACCGGCGCCATCGCCTCCGCTCCGGTGGGCGGGGGGACCGCCAGCCTGCTGGTGGCCAACGCCCACGTCGGCGCCATCGCGCTGGACACCGACGGCTCGCTCTTCTGGGTGGAGAAGGCCACCGCGACCACGCCGGGCGCGATCCACCGCATGCAGAACCGGGTCGACAAGGTCATCGTCGCCAACGCCCCGGCGAGCTACGGCCTGGCGCTGGACGATACCTTCGTCTACTTCACCACCACCGCGGGCGGCGGCAGCAACGGCGTGGTGGACAGCGCGCCCAAGGACGGCACCGGCGCCGTCAAGGTGGTCGGCGGCACCATCAGCGCGCCATTGCTGTTGCGGGCCGACTCCAGGTACGTCTACTTCCGCACCGTCACCGGCGGCGTCTGGGCCATCACCAAGGCGGACGGCACCACCACGCGGCTCTCCACCGGAAACGCCGACGACATCACCGTCGCCTCCATCGACTTCGACGTCAACGCCTCCGTCGCGTACTGGAACTGGATCGACACCTCCGCTCCGCAAGGTCTCTTCAAGGCCAACACCGACGGGTCGGGCTGGGCTCCAGTGGACAGCGGGCAGGTCTTTGCACCGCGCGTGGACGACACCGCCATCTTCTACTGGCACGACGGCGCGCTGCTACGCCGGCTCAAGT
>VBLM01000765.1 GCA_005879095.1 Deltaproteobacteria bacterium | reverse complement strand
CATCGACCGCGTTGTCTTCGGCGCGGTGCCCCTCGCCCGGATCTTCCGATACACGGAGAAGTTGTCCGCGCCGGCGTCGCTCTTGTTTGCCCTCGCGGCGGCGCTGGGGGCCGAGCTCACCCTCGCTGGCTCCCGGCGCGCAGCAAGGACCTTGTTCGTGGCCGCATTGGGCCTCGCCTGTCTCTGCGGCGCCGCATATCTCATTGTCGGCTGGCGGCTGGACGCGCTCGCGGCGGCGCTCGTGCCCTGGGGCCGATCGCATACGCCTCGCATGGCCTACGGATTCCTCGGACAACTCCGCGCCGGCCTCCTCGACACCGGCGGGCTCTCGCTGGCGGTGGCCACCGTGGCGGCGCTCCGTTGGGTCCGGGGACGCGAGGTGCTGCCCCTCGGATCCGTCTGTTGCGCCGCCGCCGTCTTCGCCTCGTGCGGCGGCCTGCTCTACACCGCGCCGGTTCGCTTCCTGCGCGGACCCTTCGATCTCGCCGAGAAGTTCGTCAGCAGAGCGGGACCAAGCCCGGGCCGCTGGCGCCTCTTCGTGAACGAAGGGATTCCGGCCATCCTCGGTGGACTCGACACACGATTCACGACGACGGCCAGCATCGCCGAGGCGCTCAAGCCGCAATTCGACTCTGTCGCCAACATCGAAGGGATGGCCGCCTATTTTTCGGCTTCGGATCCCGACTACGTCGCGCCGATCCAGGCCGTCCCGGAGCGGTACTTCGATCTGTTCGGCGTGCGCTTCGCCGTCGAGATGCCCGATCAATTCAACGAGCGGACCGCCGCCGAGCGCGGGTTCCGGCGGATGGGACTCGGATACTGGGTCCGCGAGTATCCGGTCCGTCCGCGCGCGTTCGTCGTCGGCATCGCGCGGCGCGCCGCCTCGGGGGCGGAAGCGATGGCCCTCGTCACCACGCCCGGCGTCGACTTCCGCAGGGAGGCCGTGATCCGGGGCGACGAGGCTCCCACCCGCGTTCGCGGCGCGGCCGGGCCGGCCCGACTCGAGCGCGGCTCGCCCGAGCGGATGCGGATTCGCGCTACGGGGCCGGGACTGCTGGTCGTCGCCGAGCACTTCGATCCGGGATGGCGCGCGTCGATCGACGGCGCGGACGCGCCCGTGCTCGAAACCGACCTCGCCGCGCTCGGCGTGGTCCTGCCGGATCGAGCGGTCACGGTCGATCTTCGCTTCGAGCCTCGCGGCTTTCGCGCCGGCCTCTGGCTCGCGCTCGTCGCCGCGGCGGCGCTCGCGGCGGCGGCCGTCCGCGCCAAAATGATGACAAAATCTGTCACCCCGCCGACAATCGGCGTCTGACGCATCGCGCTATTCCAGCCCAAGCTGCTGATTCAGGTCGTTTTCTTGCTTGGCCCATCGCTTGCTCTAACGTCCCGGAGTCGGTTCCTCTAACCGGAGTCCATCCATGCTCAAAAAGCTGCAAAAAGGCTTTACGCTGATCGAGCTGATGATCGTCGTTGCGATCATCGGCATCCTCGCGGCCATCGCCATCCCGAACTTCATCAAGTTCCAGGCGCGCTCGAAGCAGAGCGAGGCCAAGGCGAACACGAAGGCGATCTTCACCGCCCAGAAGGCCTTCTTCCAGGAGAAGGACCGCTTCTCCAGCCTCACCGGTGAAGTCGGCTTCGAGCCGGAGCGGAACAACCGCTACGCGTACTACCTCGGCAACGGCGGTTCGCTCGAGGACCGCGCCACGTCGACCATCGTCAACGCGGCGACGTTCACCGGCATCAACGTCGACATCTTCAAGTACGGCGTCGGCACCCAGGGAGCCACGATGGTCACCTCGCCCTGCACCTGCACGGGCGGCGCCGCCGGCTGCAACGTGCCGGGCATCGACCCTCCTCCGTCTCCGGCCTTCAACGCCGGCGCGGTGGGCAACATCGACGCCGACTCGACGGTCGACGTGTGGACCATCTCGAGCGGCTCGCGCGTCTTCACCGTCACGGCGAGCTGCACGGCGGACGCGAACAACCCGTCGGGCGAGCCGGCCAACGACCAGAACGACGTAAATCTGTAAAGCGACGTTCGGCACCATCGGGCGGGGACGGCCATCGCGCCGTCCCCGCCCTTCTCTTTTCGCTGCCCGTGAACGCAGCTTGCTACAATGCCGCCGTGTTCGACCGCGCCATTCGCCCAGCCCTCATCCTCGCCGTACTCGTCGCAGGCGCCGCCGGCTCGGCAGTCCTGCGGAGGTCGGCGGAGCGGCTCGCGCCGGGCGCTATCGACGCGCTCTACGACGTGCCGCCCATCCCCGGAGACGTGGCGCGCTCGCTCGCGTTCGGGTTCCGCTCGTTGATCTCGGACTTCACCTTCCTCGAAGCCATTCAGGTGCTGGCGCCCAGGAAGAGCAATTGGACGCAAGCGGAATACGACCCCGTCGATCGGCGCCTGTATCGTCTGCTCGATTATTCG
>VBLM01000163.1:2735-3092 GCA_005879095.1 Deltaproteobacteria bacterium | reverse complement strand
GCCGTCACGTACGCGATGCCCGCGCCCATCAGGCCCGCGCCGAGCATCGAGACCTTCTGGACCTTGCGGGGCTTCACGCCGGCCTCGTCGACGCCGGTGTCCTTCTTCAGCGATTGCGTGGCGAAGAAGATCTCCACCAGTTGCTTGCTGACGTCGCTGACGACGAGCTCGCCGAACTGCTGCGCCTCGGTCCGGTAGCCCTCTTCGGCGCCCTTTTCGATGCCGATCCGGACCGCCTCCAGCGCCTTTTCCGGCGCGGGATAGTGGCCGTGGGTCTTCGACAACAGCGCCTTGCGCGCCTGCTGGAAGAGGATGCGCCGGCCGACCGGATTTTCTTCCAGCGCGACGGCCTGCAGG
>VBLM01000163.1:0-2717 GCA_005879095.1 Deltaproteobacteria bacterium | reverse complement strand
CTTGAGCGTACCTGCCGCCAGCTCTGCAGCCCGCTTGCGCGCAACCTCGAGCAGGATCGGCTTCGGAACGACTTCGTCCGCGAGCCCGAGCTTGCGCGCTTTGGACGCGCGCACCGACTTGCCGGCCAGGATGATGTCGAGCGCGTGCGCAATGCCGATCAGCGCCGGCAGCCGCTGCGTCCCGCCCGCGCCCGGGATCAGGCCGAGCTGCACCTCGGGCTGGCCGAGCTGCGTCTTCCGGTCGTCGGTCGCGATCCGATAGTTGCACGCCAGCGCCAGCTCGAGGCCGCCGCCGAGCGCAGGTCCGTGAATGGCGGCGACGATCGGCTTGCGCTTCCCCAGCTCTTCCAGCTTGTGCATCGCCTGCTGCCCGCCGCGCGCGAGCGCCGTCGCTTCGGCTTGCGTCTTCACCCGGGCCAGCATCGCGACGTCGGCGCCCATGATGAAGCTGTCGGGCTTGGCGGAGGCGAAAACAACCGCCTTGATCGCCGGGTCCTCGGAGAGCTTCTTGAATCCCTGCTCGAACTCCTCGTTGAAATCGGCGCGCAGCGTGTTCGCGCTCTCGCCCGGGACATCCATCAGCAGCAGCGCGACGCCGTCCTGTCCGACATCGATGCGAAACGTGCTCATGTCCGCTCCAGGATGACGGCGGCGCCGAGGCCGCCGGCGGCGCAGACCGAGATCAGCGCGGTGTTCTTGCCTTTCTCTTCCAGCTCGCGCAGCGCCTGGTGCACCATCCGCGCGCCGGTGGCCGCGAACGGGTGGCCGAGCGCGATGCTGCCGCCGCGCGGGTTGATCTTTTCCTCCGGAATTTCGCCGATCGGCTGCGCGCCGCCGAGGTGCTCGTCGGCGAACTTTTTCGACGCCCAGCCCTGCAGATTCGAGAGGACCTGCGCGGCGAAAGCCTCGTGGATCTCGACCAGATCGATGTCTTTCAGCGTCATCCCGGCGCGCTTCAGCGCCTTGGGCGCGGTGAAGGCGGGCGCCTGCAGGAGCTGCCAGTTCGGATCGACCGCCGCGTACGCATACGACTTGAGAAAGCCGAGCGGCTTGAGGCCGAGCTCTTTCGCCCGCTCCTCCGCGCAGACGACCAGCGCCGCGGCGCCGTCGGTCAGCGGCGAGGAGTTTCCGGCGGTGATGCTGCCGTACTTGCGATCGAAGACCGGCTTGAGCCTGGCGTAGCCTTCGAGCTTCGAGTCCTTGCGGACGATGTTGTCCTCGGCGACGACCTGGTCGAAGTTGCATCACTTCCTTGGCGAACTTGCCGTTCTCCCACGCCTGCGCGGCGAGGAAGTGCGAGCGGTGCGCGAAGGCATCCTGCGCTTCACGCGAGATGCCGTTCTCCTTGGCCATCTTTTCCGCGCTCTCGCCCATCGAGAGGCCGGTCGAGTACTCGGCGATGGCGGGCGGTACAGGTAGCAAATCCTTCGCGGAAACGTCGGTGAAGGCCTGCAGCTTTTCCATCAGCGTGCGGCCGCGCGAGGCCGCGACCACCGCCTGCGCGACCGGGCGGGAGTACATGATCGGGACGTCGCTCATCGCTTCGGCGCCGCCGGCGATGGCGAGGTCGATCTCGCCGAGCGCGATCGCGTCAGCCGCGCTGGTCATCGCCTGCAGGCTGGTGGCGCAGGCGCGCACGACCGAGTACGCGTCGATGTTCTTCGGCAGGCCCGAAGCCAGCCCGACCTCGCGGGCGATGTTCGGCAGCTGTACCGAGGGGATGACGGTGCCGAAGACGATCTGATCGATCGCGCCCGGCGGGATCTCCGCGCGCTGGACGAGCTCGGAGACGACCTGCCGTCCCAGCTCGAGCGCGGAGAAGTCCTTGAAAGCCGTGTTCGACTTGACGAACGGAGTGCGCAGGCCGGCGACGATGGCAACGCGGCGGCCGGGACGAGAAGCCATGACGGACCTCCTCTAGGGCGGCGCGGGTCATAGCCTCCATGACTAGACGCGTCAACGCAAAAGCAAAATCTCACCGCGGAGGCGCGGAGGGCGCAGAGGTTCGCGGAGATTTTTTTTTTGAAAAACAAACTCCGCGCTCTCCGCGCCTCCGCGGTGCGCTTGAAGCCTTACTCTTGGTCGCGCAGCTTCAGCAGGTAGTCCCAGGAGTAGATGCCGGTGGAATGGCCGTCGGACCAGTCGATGCGGATGGCGTAATTGCCGACCGGCTGCATGCCGCGGGGCTTCACGGTTTCGGGAACCTGTTGGTCGCCGACCACGCGCTTGCCGCTCCACTCCTCGACGCACTCGGCGCACGGGCAGCGCGCTCGAAGCCATCTGGCGGGGAACTTCGATTCCTTGCCGTCGTCCCAGCGCACCAGCAGCGTCCCCGCGTCGTCGAGGGCGAGGTCGCTCGGCCGCACGATCGGCTTCTGTGGCTTGATCTTGTCGAGGAGTCCCATATGCGTCCCTACATAGCTTAAGCTTCGTCCATGCTCCGCTCCAGTCGTATCTTCGCGCTCACTTCGCTGCCGTACGAGCTGCTCGCCAGCGCGCCGGTGTGGGAGCGGCACTGTGCCGAGATGGCGGCGCAATTACCTCCGGGGGCCCGGCACGTCCTCGACCTCGGCTGCGGACCCGGCAATTCAACCGCCCACCTGCGCGACGCGGTGGGGCCCGGGGCCGTCGGCGGCGACTTTTCGATGCCGATGCTGCGGCGGGCGCGGCGGCGTGGACTGGCGCTGGCGTGCATGGACGCGGGCGCGCTGCCGGTG